>SXPC01000253.1 GCA_005778225.1 Planctomyces sp.
AATATGATCGACTTGGAACGCATCAAATGGGAAGGCCCCGATGCCCTTGCACCCGGCAAACACACCCTCGAATTCGATTTCAAGTATGAAGGCCTCGGCGTCGGAACGCTCCTTTACAACAACATGAGTGGTCTGGCCCGTCCCGGCACCGGAGTGCTCAAAGTTGATGGCAAGGAAGTCATGTCGAAGAAAATGGAAAAGACCTTGCCCATGATTCTTCAATGGGATGAGAGCTTCGACGTTGGATCGGACACCCTCACCGGCGTCAACGACGTGGATTACAAACCACCATTCAATCTGACTGCCAAATTGAATCAGCTGACGATCAAGCTAGACCGTCCGCAATTGTCCGAGGACGACGTCCGCAAGCTTCAGGCAGCCATGCGCAACAACCAAGCCAGTGAATGACGACGAAAGTCGTTTTCACCCAGGATTCAAGAATTCCTGTGGGAGGACGCTACCGTTTCTCCGTAGCTCGACGAAAGATCGCGGAGTTGATCGCCTTGGAGAGACGATGGACGTGTGCTGTTGACTCACGTTTTGCTGGAAGGCGTTAATGACATCGGCGCCTCATGCCGGGCTCGATGACTTGCCATGGTTCGATCAATTTTCCCGGCCACAAGGCTGTTGACTAGGCGCGACTCGATAAGAGGCAGACAGCACGTTGCCCCAGCGTTGCCGTGGAAGCGACCAACGGGTTTATTTCAACTGGTGCAGGCGGACCAGAATCCAAGACTGGGTACTCTGGCTATTCACATAAACCAGTGCCGGAGCGGAGTCGATCGTCAAATTGTACAACCCGGTTTCGACCACTTTGTCGGTTGAATCGCCGAAACACCACACGATTCGCTGAGAATCCTTATCGGCGGCGCCAGAGATTGGTTTCAACTCAGAATGAGTCGTGTCGACATAATTGCCACGCACAACACCATCTTCATTGATGGCCAACTGTACGATCATATAAGAATCGTATTTCCCTTTGGGCGTCAGCGCAAAGACACCCAAAGGCAGCCATTGGTCATTCGGTTCTGTCTTAGCCGATTGACCATCCGTCGCCAGTTGAATCGCTTTTTGCGTATAGGCCGGGAGAGTGCCGAGAGACTTCCCACTGAGAAAGACCTCGTTGTTGGTCACGACAAGATTCGCACCATAGTTGTAGTAGATCGGCTGAGTGGTTCCGTACCCGAGAAAGCCGCCGAGTGATTGCCAGGTGGCTGTCATCCACTCGGCCTGAGGATTCCATCCAGCGGCGAACCAGGCTTTGGGATGTTGCGTACGCCATCCTTGATCGAAGAGTGCGTAACGATCAAAACTCGAACGGACTATTGACGCTCCCTGGTAGCGGTCGAGTGGTGTGCTACCCGAAAGAGATTGATCGGCTGAATTCCGGCTTCCCGTCGGTGGAGGAGTTGCCACCTTGCCGTCAGGTGCGACGATCGGCCCCGGGACGCTGTCTGAAAGATGATGCATGCCTTCGTCTGAGGGCAACCCGACCGTATTGGTACTTGGCGACGGCTGCGGCGGCTGATAACCCGATGTCAGGTTTGCATAATCATTAAGAACATTGGCCGCTCCAAATGCGCCAGTCCCCTCACCATAAGTCGTCATTTTTCCGATGTTGCCATACATGTACCCGGACTGTGGCGAAGTTCCGCCATCATACGTGGGCTGGCCTGGCGTCTGCGACAAGTTGTCCGAGCTGTCTGAACTACCGCCACCAAACCCCCGCCCTTGGCAGAACTGAGCACAGTACAAAATCAGGACACAACTGGTGAAAAAACGCGGAGACTTGATCATAAAGTTCCTGACTTGAGGGGGTAATTCTTGTGTATTGAAATTCCACAGTCACGTTTGATACGACTCTAAGCATGTCCTCGAGAATCTTAACTCGGATGAGCTTTTATGGGAGTATATGCTTCACTCAATCTCTTAAACGTATCCGAAACGAAGTTCGAAGTACAATTCCAAGCGAATAGAGCGACAGTTCGCGATCGGTAACAGATGCAGTCAGGGCGAGCTAAGTTTCTTTTCATTCCTGCCGTTGCTGACTTCGACGCGATTTGTGAGTACTTGTCGTTCGACGACTTTAGACAACACTCGGTCGATTTTGATTCACAATAAAGGAAGCGCCATTTCGGTCAAACGCCTGTAACAATGCAGGAAGGCCGTGCTTGAGTTCCAGTTGACGTTCTTCGGAGTAGAACGGCACCCTCGGTTCCGAAAAGCTATGGCGTCATGCTGCCGTTGGAGCGTTGGATAAAGGGGATTTCGCTTTCCACGGGCATCGCGGGCCACGTTGGCTGAAGGTTTTAACGGACTGAGCATCGAACACTGCGATCGAGGGTTCTTCATCACGATGAGCGGCGACTCTGACTGCTCGAGAGCCGGGTGTTGATCCAGCCAAGCTGCCAACGTCGCGCTACCACATGAAATACTCATAGCACGCGGCAAGTCCCCCATAGATACACTAGGACTAAATTGTTCCATCATTAAATCTACACAATCAAAACAACATCGCTGCAAATTGCAGCGATGTTGAGTGCATTCCACCTTGATTGCAACAGCCGTATTACTTGGCGCAGGCTATTTTTTCTTCTCCATCATCATCTGTCCTGCTTCCATGGTGCTGCGCACCATGGCGTCCTTCACAACACCCTTCATCATTGCGGGATCTTTAGTCATCGATTCGCTCTTCATCATTAAATGGTCGTCAGCGATCAGTTTGGCCATCGAAGACTCTTGTAGCTTCTTGGCTTGCTTTTCAACGATCGCCATCACCTCAGGATCTTCCATCAGAGACTTAATCAGAGACTCTCTGGCCATCATCATGGTCATCGCGTCACCCGCCATCATCTCCTTCTTGCTTTCCATCATCGAAGTCTCGTTCATCATCGGCATCATCGTTTTTGGCGTCATCATGTTTTTGGAATCAGTCGCCGATGGTTTTGCCATCGCGATTTTTTGAGCAGCCAAGTGCCTTGCGACCAACTCTTGAAACAGAAGCTGCATCTGGCTGCTGTCGGCAAGCAGCTTTTCTCCAGCCATCTTCATTTTATTGTCGTCCATCATCGCGGGCTTTTCGGAGTCCGGGGACATGGCGGCTTTTTTCATCATCATCATGGTCGACTCGTTGTGCATCATCTCATGCATGAGCATTTCTTTGGCCATCATGGAAGGAACCATAGACTTGTCGCTCATCATCGTTTTCTCAGCGGCCATCATCATGGCAGGCTGCATCAGTTTGGTTTTGGCCGCGCCTGTGTCCATCATGGGCTTGGCCATGGATTTGTCTTGCGCCTGTGTTTGGGTGACAAGAAATGCGAGTGCCAGTACAGCGAATGCGATTTTGCGTTTCATAAATCGTTCTTCCTCCGTCAGAAGTTAAGCAAACCTCGAGCAAAGTTGCTCGTTCATCTGACCATACGATAAGCCTTTCACATTTCTGCAATGTTCGTGTATCGACTTGATAAAGAACCCACCGGCGTCAAAACGCAACCGCTTGCCGGATCATTGCTCACTGGATCGCAGGAAGTTCGAACCAGAACATGGCTTTTCCATTCTCAAAGCGTGAACCAACGGAACCTCGGTGTGCCTCAATAAGCTCCTTGATGATTGCCAGCCCGAGACCAGTGCCGCCAAATTCACGAGACCGCGAAACATCACCGCGCTGAAACCGCTCAAAAAGCAAATGAGTATCATGAGGCTCAGGGCCCGTGAGGTCATTCTCAATTTCGAAGCGAACCCGTTGCTTGGTATGATGGATCTCAATAAGCAGGTCACCGCCGATTTGACCGTATCGCAACGAATTCTCGAAGAGATTCGTCAACACTTGCGTCAACTTCTCCTCATCAGCATCGATCATGACACTAGGCAAATTCTGTTCGACGCGAAATCTTTTCTCTGCAAAGCGGGGTTCAAATATTCGCAAGTTGTGTCTGACTAACTCAGATAAGTCGAAACATCTGGAATGCAGGTTGGATTTTGCCAAATCGGCTCGAGCCAGTTGCAGTAACTCTTCAACCAGTCGGACCAATCGAAACGTCTCTTCATGCAGAGATTCGAAGACTTCCTGGCTTGGCTCGATGACTTTATCTCTCAGTCCTTCCATATAGCCATGAATATTCGTCAGAGGCGTTCTGAGTTCATGTGCCACATCAACGATAAAATCTTTTCGGAATTTTTCGGCCTGTTGAAGGTGGTCGGCCATCTTGTTGAAGACGCCTGACAAGGCATCAATCTCGCCACATCCCCTCACCGTCACCTGGTTGCTGAAGTCCCCTTCCGAAATTCTTGCTGCGGAATGCATGATCTGCGAGATGGGCTTGAGCAACTGATAGTTCAGCCACATATTCAGGAGGGAGGAAATCACAAAGCCAATCGAGCCAGAAATCAGCATAAAGCGATCGACCGATTTCAAAAACATCGAGTGCACGTCGGTCGGATCAATGCTGTACTTTTCTATCAGCGACATAAAATAGGAGCTTGCCAACCAATGAATGGCTAAGACAACTAACAACATCATCACAAACAGGCCTGTCCAATTGATGAGCAGCAGTTTCCAAATCAGCCGTAGCGGAATATTCATTGAACTACCTTTGAGGATCTGCAAACCGATAACCGATTCCTCGGACAGTATGGATATAGGTTGGCTTGCCCGGGTTGTCGCCGATCTTCTGGCGCAGCTTCCCAATATGAACGTCAATCACGCGATCGACAACCAGTTCGCCACCTGGATAAAGTTTGTCTAAAAGTTCATGCCTTAAGAAAACGCGGCCAGGAGTTTTCATCAGTGTCTGCAAAAGCGTGAATTCGATCGGCGTCAAAGAGAGCGGGACGTCGTTGAGAGCGAATCGTCGCTTTTCGACGTCGAATCTCAGGGCTCCATGCGAGATGAATAATTTCTCAGGACGTAAATCTGCAGCGGTCTTCACTGCATGATTCATGCTGGCGCGACGAAGATGCGCCTTAATGCGTGCCACCAGCTCGCGTGGGCTGAATGGCTTGGCAATATAATCATCAGCGCCGATCCCCAGCCCCAGAACTTTGTCGACTTCGTCATCGCGTGCGGTCAAAAACAAGATCGGCACGCTGGAAATCTTTCGGATGGACGTGCAGACATCCAGTCCGTTCATTTTAGGCAGCATAATGTCAAGTAACACTAGACTAGGATGATGCTGCTCAAACAACGCTAACGCTCGTCTGCCATCATCGGCTATCACCGAAACAATCGATTCATTCTCAAGGTAACTGGCGATCAGTTTGGCCGTTTTGGCGTCATCTTCGGCGATCAGTACGACAGTCTCTTCTTTAACTTCCATGGTTGCGCTGTGTTCTGGAGCTATCTGGTCTTTGTATGAAATCCCAAGTCCGTGAAGCAGGGTAGTACACTCCAGAGAATACCCCAAAAGGGGATTCAGAGTGCGCCATGTTAGGGAATCTCTGCCATTCTTTACCGAATCTTTACGCGATCGTGTCCGGAACGAGACGCTGGTTTTATAAGACTTTGAGATACTCCGGCCTTTTCTGTTCCCTCCTAAACGCACTGCATGACCAGCACTCGAGCAGAAAACGCAGGCTAGTCTAGACAACGACAGGACGTGAATCATGACGCGATCAAGAATCGTTTGGTTTTCTATTTCTCTGCTTATTGTTCCATGCCTGACATTTGACAGCGCTCACATTCTGGCAGAGGACGAAAGCAATGACCTGTCGCCGGTCGTCGTCGAGCTCTTTACTTCGGAAGGTTGTTCGAGCTGTCCGCCGGCTGACAAATTACTCGACAAGTTACGAGCAGATGACGTCTTAGTCCTGTCGTTTCACGTCGACTATTGGAATCACCTTGGCTGGCGCGATCCATTCAGCAGCCCTGACTTCACACAACGCCAGAATCAGTACGCGAGACTTTTCAAGCTCGATCAGGTTTACACTCCGCAGATGATTGTTGGCGGCGAAACCGAGTTCGTTGGCTCGGACCGCAAGGCGGCGACAGCAGCCATCTCCGAGGCCAAACTCCATCTCGTCACCCGGTCATTGAAGCTGGAAGTGAAAATGAACTCTGGACGACCGCAGGCGAACTACTCTGTTGGCGAGCTCTCTGAAAACACTCGTCTGAATCTCGCTGTCGTCCAGAAGTCAGACATCAGCCATGCTACCGCAGGGGAGAATGCGGGAACAAAACTTCCTCATGTCAACATCGTTCGCTCACTGAAAACGATCGAGGTCAATTCAAGTAATCCAGGTTCGGTGGAACTGGAAGTCCCGGATGGCATCAAGCCTGACGAGCTATTTGTGGTCGGCTATCTGCAGAACATTTCGACCGGGAAGATTGGTGCCGCCGTCACACAACCTATTCGCTAAAGAACTCGCATGCCAAATTCATCTCATGATCGAATAACGCCTCCGGAATTGTACCTCAATCGCCGGAAGTTGATGAAAGCAGCAATTGCGGCTGGAAGCGTCCTTGCAACTGGAGCCACTTATCGCTGGTTCAATCGAACGACGACGCCCATGGCCGAGACGGCGGCATTAAGCGATCTAGTTTCGGCGGAACTGACCGACGCCCAGCGGCTTCAGAATGGATTTCTCGTCGATGAAGAATGGACGCCCGAACGTAGTATTCTGACCTACAACAACTTCTATGAGTTCACGACATCCAAGGAAGGTGTTGCTCAGGCGGCGATGAACTTCAAAGTCGATGGGTGGCAATTGCAGGTTGGCGGACTGGTTCAGAACCCGAAAACCTTCAGCATGTCTGACCTGAAGGCAATCAGCCCGCTGGAAGAAAGAGTCTATCGAATGCGATGCGTCGAAGCCTGGTCCATGGTCATCCCCTGGGCTGGTTTCCCACTTTCGCGTTTGCTCGAAGTTGTTCAGCCAACCGCTGACGCGAAGTACGTCGCATTCGAAACGCTGCACGACCCCGTCCGCATGCCGGGACAGAAGACAGACGTCCTTGACTGGCCTTACGTTGAAGGACTTCGATTGGACGAGGCCATGAATCCACTGACACTCCTGGCCATGGGACTTTACGGCAAAGAACTACCGCCACAGGATGGTGCGCCGATTCGTCTGGTGACACCCTGGAAGTATGGATTCAAGGGGATCAAATCCATCGTCAAGATCACCCTGACCGCGATGGAGCCGCCAACGAGTTGGAATCGGTATGCGCCCAATGAGTATGGCTTTTATGCGAATGTGAATCCTGCCGTTGATCATCCACGCTGGAGTCAAGCCACCGAACAGCGTATCGGCGAGGCTGGTCGCCGAAAAACTCTGATGTTTAACGGCTATGAAGAACAAGTCGCATCAATGTACGAAGGCATGGACCTGAGCGTTCACATCTGAGATTCGTTTTCGGTCGATCGTCTACGGAAAGTACATCAATGAATGATCTGAAATTCTACCGACGAATCGTCATCGTCAATGGGTGCCTCCCGTTGCTGATTCTAGCCTGGGATGGATGGCATGATCAGCTGGGTGCGAACGCTGCCAACAGAGCGCTGCATATCACCGGAATTCTGTCGCTGGTGTTTCTTTTTCTGTCATTGCTCGTTACCCCGCTTCGAACTTTGACAGGGTGGAACAGCCTGATTGCGTATCGACGAGCGTTGGGCTTATTCGGTTTTGCATACGCCGCTGTTCACCTCGGTATCTATGTGATCTTTGACCGGGCGGGAAACCTTGCCAGCTCCTTCGAGGAAATCATCAGCCGACGGTATTTGCAAGTCGGCGTAGTGGCGCTTCTATTGATGGTTCCTCTCGTCGTGACCTCCACAAATGCAATGATTCAGTGGATCGGACCCCGGCGTTGGAAGTTACTTCATCGTCTCTCCTACGTGGTTGTGATCCTCGGAGTAGCGCACTATTACTTGCTGGTGAAATCCGACGTCCGCCAGCCATTGGCGTTCGCCGCCGTGCTTTCTCCGATCCTCGGCTTCCGTGTCTTCAACCAGTATCGTGGACGTGGCAAGCAAACCGTTTCTCATCGCATGACGGGCACCCAACGGTCGAAGGCAGCGGGTTCAGGCTTCTGGAAGGGGCAATTGGAAGTCGTCAAGATTTTCCAGGAGACGCACAACGTGAAGACGTTCCGTTTCCAGTCCGTTGAAGGAGGAGAGTTGCCATTCCGCTTTCAAGCAGGGCAGTACTTGAACATTCAACTTCCCATCGACGGAACAATCGTCCGTCGTTCTTACAC
The DNA here is from genome assembly GCA_005778225.1 of Planctomyces sp. Classification (GTDB taxonomy): domain Bacteria; phylum Planctomycetota; class Planctomycetia; order Planctomycetales; family Planctomycetaceae; genus SXPC01. The sequence continues at coordinate 8,198 of SXPC01000253.1, forward strand.
GATCTCTTCATCACCAACGAACCGCAGCTACTGCGAGATCTCGGTGAAACGTGAAGAACTGGGAGTAGGCTCACGTTTCTTACATGATCATGTGACCGAAGGGACCATTCTTGAGATTGCTGCGCCCGCGGGGAAATTTGTCTTTGATGATTCCCGACACACAGCCATCACTTTGATCGCGGGCGGAGTTGGAATCACACCGATGATGTCCCTGGCACGCAGCCTGACAGAGCGGTCCTGGCCTGGCGAAATCTACTTCATATTCGGCGTTCGAACACCGAAAGACATCATCTTTCGCGAGGAGCTCGAACGTATCTCGAAGAGATTCCCGAACTTCCACCTGCATATTACATTATCCGATCCAGTCATCGATCCGGATTGGCAAGGAGCAACGGGCCGAATTTCGGGACCGTTCTTGAGTGAAATCGTGCCATCGATCACCAGTTACCCGGTTCATGTCTGCGGCCCGGGCCCCATGATGGACGCCACCTGCGAAATCCTGCGAACCATCGGCGTGCCAGATCACCTGATCTGTACCGAAGCATTTCTGTCACCGACGGGCATAAGCCGATCTTCGGGAATAATTGAGGCTACTTCCGACAACGAGGACGTCTTAATTGAATCCGTTATTGAATTTTCTAAATCCAATGTCGTGACAACCTCGACCTCTGGCACTTCCGTGCTCGAAGCAGCGGAGGCTACCGGAGTCGAAATCCCCTGGGAGTGCCGCTCGGGAATCTGTGGTCAGTGTAAGGTCCGTCTGCGACGGGGCAGCGTCAGAATGGAAGTCGAAGACGCACTAAGCGCGAAAGAGAAAGAAGCTGGCTTCATTCTTGCATGCCAGGCACACCCTAAATCACAGCTGGAAATTGAAGCATAAAGTCGGCATACCCAAAAAACTGCAACGTCAGGAATGAAAAGAACAGGTTCTTGATCGCTTTGAGTTCTGGACGGTAGGCTGGCAGTTCCATCGGGGTGATATTGGCAAGCATCCGCAGCTTGCCACAGCGATGGAACCCGGCTCTGTCCCAGATGATTACAGTGCGTTCGTCTTCACTGATGCTCTTTGACAACCCTGCGAGAAACGCGTTGACGACTTCGGTGTTAAGCTTGGGACTAAGCAGTCCCTGTGCCTGGCCCGTCTCAGGACAGACCACTCCGAGCACCCATAAGTATTGGTAGGCAGTTTGACGCACGACCTGTGGCCGAGAGCCGGTGCGTGCCCAGACATTCGTGGTCGTCCGCTGCTGGCCGAAGCGGGCTTCGTCCTGACGGCTTTCATTCAGACAGTAGACCCTCAGACGCTTGTCAGGATGAGAGGCCTGATTCCATCTCGACAGCCAGGATGGAGATATCATCGTGGAACCGCTCAGAGCCCTGCCACCGCGTGATCTCCGTCAGGAGGGTCAGAACGCTCTTCTCTAGTGTTATGGATCGCGTCTGAACGGTCGTCTGTATGAGTCGGTCGTCACCGAACTGATCGCTGACGGGATTCATGGCTTCGGTGACGCCATCCGAATAGAAGTACAATCGGTCGCCTGGCTTGAGGCGTATCGAATGCTCCTGATAGGGTTCGTCAGTCAGGCCGATTGGAAAACCTTCAGCCTCCAGAATGACTACCGGCGCTGCGGTGTCGAAGGGGAGATGCACTGGTCCGGGATGGCCTGCGGAGACGTACCGAAACTCCCCGTTTGACGCGTTCAGTATTCCGTAGATCAAGGTCGTGAACTGGCCGATCGCCATATCGAATGGAAAGAGCTGATTGAGTCGAGTCGCCACTTCAGCGGGCGGCGTGATCTCGATTCCTTCCGTTGTGCCGGCACCTCGGACCAGAATCGAGGAAGCGTCGGACGGCGGTGAGAGGAGCCTGCTCATCGTCACTGACATCAGGGCCGAGGCGACGCCATGACCGCTGACATCGAGAATGTAGAGTCCGAGATTTCCACCCCCCAGCGCGATGGCGTTCAGGCCATCGCCAGCCAGTTCGTCGCAGGGGCGATAGATCCAGGCAACATCGGTTCCCGGAACACAAGGTGGCTGGCGGGGAAGGAATGTCTGTTGGATTCTCGCCGCAGCTTTGAGGTCGCGAGACATCCGCTCGTTAATGTTCTCCAGCCGCGTGTTGACCTGCTCTAACTCGAGTTGCATACGGCGGAGATACAGGTGAGTCTCGACACGTGCGTGCAGTTCTTCCATCTGAAACGGCTTGGTGATGTAGTCGACGCCACCGAAGGCAAAAGCTTTGACCTTATCAAGTTGCTCGGTCAGAGCACTGATAAAGATGACCGGGATTGCCTTAAGTCGGTCATCGGCTTTGAGGAGCTCGCAGACCTCGTAGCCGTTCATCTCCGGCATGTTGATGTCCAGCAGAATCAAGTCCGGGGGATCGCGGTCGGCAGCCTGCAGCGCCAACTTGCCGCTGGGCACGGGCCGAACTTTATAACCGCGATCCTTGAGCATGCCAGCTAATACTTGAAGATTGGCCGGAGTGTCGTCAACCATCAGGATGCTGGCAGGCATGATGCTATTGCTGGGATGGACCGTACGACGTTCAGACTTTTTCAGATTCAAGAGAGGCCTCCGAGCATAGTAGGTCGAGAAGTTTCTGGTACTGGAAGCTTTCTGCCAAGCGGCGCAGGCCCCGAGCAATACGGGGATCGCGAACCTCAACCTCCTGGATCCTGGCCAGCAACTGGTCCAGATCCGCCGTAATCACGGCTTCACGCATCGGGTCGATCAGGTTTTGCGGCCAGCCGGCCAGTGACTGTCGCGTCAGTTCGGTCGTTTCTTCCGGAGTCGGTGGCGCGGGCTGTTCAGCGTAAACGAATTCTAAGCCCAGATGCGTATGAATCTTCTCAAACAGTTCGGACTCTCTGAACGGCTTGCCGATGAAATCATTTGCGCCGACCGCCATCAAGTCCTGGCGGTTCTCGTCCATTGCACTGGCAGTCACGGCGATAATCTTGAGGTCTGGGCCACGGTCTATGGCACGAATCCGGCGAATCGCCTCGTGACCGTCCATCACCGGCATGCGGAAATCCATCAGGATCAGATTCGGCCGCCATTCCTCAAATACCTGGACAGCTTCTGCTCCGTTGGTCGCCATTCGGATTTCGAAACCAATGGGCGCCAGCAGTTGAACCAGGAGCTGGCGGTTATCCTCGACGTCATCGGCAATCAGAACCCGGCACGTCGCCTGCCCGGGCTGCAGCCTCAGGACTTGCCGGGGCGTCCTTTTTGCTTGGACCGCGTTTGCTTCACCCTCTTTCAAAGGGAGGCGAATGACGAAAACGCTACCTATGCCAATCTGGCTGCTCAACGAGATATCTCCACCCATCAGACGAACAAACTCCCGGCTGATGGCCAAGCCGAGCCCTGTGCCGGTTCCCGCTTGTTGTCCGGACTTGGTCTGCTCGAAATGTCGAAACAACTTGTCCTGATCGTCGGTTGAAATGCCCGGGCCCGTGTCTTCGATTTCGACCTGGAGAAAAGGTTTCGACTCCACCGCACGGTCCACGCGGACCCGTATTTCGACACTGCCCTGCTCGGTAAACTTGACAGCGTTTCCCAGCACGTTAATGAAAACCTGACGCAGCTTGTTGATATCGGTCACGATGTATTGGGGGACATCGCCGATCATCTCGACGGAGAACGATAACTCTTTTTCGTCCGTGCGGACGCGGAACATCATCTCCAGGTCCCTGAGCAGGACTGGCAGGTCAAATGTGGATGGATTCAGCGTCGTACGGCCCGCCTCGCTCTTGGACATCTCCAGGATGTCGTTGATCAGGGCAAGCAGATGCTCGCCGCTCCTGTTAATAGTTTCCAGATACTGGCATTGTCGAGGAGTGAGGACCTGATCGCGGAGCATCAACTGAGAGAATCCGAGGATGGCGTTCATCGGTGTGCGGATTTCGTGCGACATATTTGCCAGAAAGACGCTCTTAGCGCGGTTGGCTTGCTGCAACGATTGTTCGTAGCGTTTACGTTCGGTGACGTCACGGGCGGCGGCGAACACTCCTTGCAGCTTTCTATCGCGGTCGTGGAAGGTGGATGCGTTGTAAGACACCACGGTTTCTTTGCCATCGCGAGCCCGCGCGGTCAATTCGTAGTCAGTGAGCTTGTGTTCGCTCAGCACGCGCTTGATGCCCGCTTCGGCCCGTTCCG
>SXPC01000254.1 GCA_005778225.1 Planctomyces sp.
CCTGGCTGTGATGGAGTCGGCCGCCGCGTCCAGTAGAACTTGCCCGGATTCGAAGGTGACTCGATCTTCACGTACAACTTGACCAGCGGATTCGAAACGTTGACGATCAGGCGGCAGCGACTGTGATAAAAAACCGTCGCCCGGGCGATCCCGTCGACGGTGACTTTTTCGAGCTTGTTGTTGAACAGACGAGCGTTGTTTTTCGCCTTGATCGTGGCACTCACGGATAGGCCTCGCAGATCACAACGAATGGCTTGCCGATGTCATCAGGATCTCGCAGCTCGACAGGCTTGTAGAACACTCCATCAGGCCCAACAATGCGATAGTTCGGACTGAACGCGAACGTCTGCTCGAAGCTGACAGCCCACTTGCGAACCATCTCGTCTCGGCCAGACTGGCGATCTCGTGTTCCGCTGACGAACTGAATTTTCGCCCTGACGTTGGTGTGCAGGTCAGAATAAACGAGCTTGATTGCGTTGGTGGCTTGTTCCTTTTGGGTTGTACTCGATTGAATCTTGATGACGGTGTCGAGGCCGGCCGTGATGGCGATGTCGCGACAGGTGAATCGCAATCGAGTACTCAGCGTCTGTTCTTCGCGAACAAGAACAGTCCATTCGGTGCTGCCATGAACGATCTTGTCGCCCAACGTTGGTGTCTTGTTGAGTCCATCGACTGGAATGTGCCAATGAACGTCTGAGGTTGTCACCTTGCCGTTGCTGGCCATCGCCTCGCGAAAGGTGACTGCACGTCGCAACGCCTTGCCGTTGATGAGCTCATCAGGCGAGCCGTCGCGAAACTTCAGCGTGACGGAAGTCAGGTTGTCAAAGAGCAGGTAGTCTTCGGAGAGATCGAGGCTCATCGATAGCTCATGAGTAGAGTTGAGAGATGATTTCGACGGGCTCCAAGGACGCGATTTGTGCGTCGATTTCTTTCAGGCTCGCCATCAAATCCCGAAAGTGGGTAGAGTGCGAAACCGACTGGCCATCGATCGAGTAGTTCGGTTTAGGATTCAGGCTGATCTCGCGAATCTTGGCCAGCAGATTCGTTTTGATCTCCTGAAGGACTTCGAGATCAGTCACTGATTGGACCGACCGAAACAGCCTTGCCAGTGCGAACGATGCCGAGTTTGGCGAAGGCCTTCTCTTTTGCTTCGTCTTCACTGCCAGCCATGACGCCAACTGTGCCCAGGCCTTCGATCGTGACGCTGTAGTTCGGGACGGAGACGTCGGACGAATCGAGGTCGCCGATCGTGCCGTTACCTGCTTCAAACGCAGGCGGCTTTGCCGTTTGATTCTTAGGCGGCTTGGGCTCGGCCACTTCGCCAGCTACAGCAGAGACGAGGGCAGGATCTGGCTTTTGCTCTGTCACAGCAGAAGCAGCAGCTGCTTTGCCGCCTGTCAGATCGACTTTATTGATCGTGCTCATCTCAAATCCTCGCGTGACACGGAAACCTATGATTGTGAATCGGACTGCGAACTAACCAAGGCTTTACGAGGCGTGCTTATTGCGGACCATGGCCTGTGGTTCAAGAATTGCTGTAGCCCCCATCTCTCCAGCCTGCAGCTCAAAAACAATGTGCTGAGTAAAGCTTCGATGTGAGTTGGCAGGAGCACGAATAATGTCAAATTTCCAGTTCTCGATATATCCCATGAATTTCGAGATGTCACCCAAGAACCACCACTTCGCAGCTTGAGTTGAGTTCGCAAGACCCTTGGTGACAATTCGCTCTTTTAGCATGTCGTGCTGCAATGGGCGGAAGCCAACTAAGGGATTGGAGGCAACATAGCGGTTAGCGTTGGCTCCAGTGAGCTGCTGGAATTGAGTTGCATTCAGAGCTGGAGCAAGCAGTTCTTTCAACTCGAATGGATAGATAAGGTCCTTGCCCCTGAAGACTGCTTGCTCGCCGTTGGTCAGGTTTTTTCCGTTAACCAGCTTGCCTTCTGCAGCGATCATCGCCTTCCAAACGTCAGTGATTTCATTGGCGTGGTCATTATCCCAGGTCGACGCTGATTGGTAAGTATTGTAAGTCGTTCCATTGAGCGTGAAATTATTCACGAAACCAATGAAGCAATCGATATGGCGATACTCTTTCTCTTTGCCGAGGACATCGCCAATTGTTTGTGCTTTGGCTTGAATCTGTGGACCATCGTTGAAGAACATGGCTTCACGAGTGACAGCAACATTCTTGAAATATTTGCTTGTCCGCGGAGTCTCTTGCAGCTTATCGCCGAATTCCGCATACGGAATTGGCATGCCTTCCGGAACAGCAACTCCGCTGCCATCGCCAGCAGTCTTGAAGTCCGTGTATCCGCCGAGATTTTCGCTTCGACGATTGCTGGGAATGGTGCGAATAATGCGGCTGAGAACGAACTCCGGGTTCTCATAGCTCGCCGCCATTAGCGTCGACAGAACCTTGTCGTAAAGCGTAATGAACGCTGTTGAGTCGATTGCAGAAATGGCAGACTCAGTAAGCGGGCGACGATAGTCAGCAAGCTCGCTAAACGCAGCATAGCCCATAATACCAATGCATGTTTCTCGCAAATCGAATTCTGACGGATCAATCCCGTCGCTACTGCGATTTCCGGCGCGCTGATCCGCCAGCCAGATATCCATGCCTTCGCTGAAGTAGTCGAGAGCATAGTCCAGGCCAGCCTGGTGAGCTTGTGCCCCACTGCGTCCGCTCTCGCGACCACCTTGCTCAATCAAAAGTCCGAAATCGCGTACTGGAACCATGACTATTGCTTTCCGAATTGACTTTGAATCGCTGTGATTGACCGACTGACTGAGAATCAGAGGAGATTAAGAGGGGATGGTTTGTGTTCCGCCGAAGACGCCCGAAACGATTTCGATCAATACTTTTGTGGCACTGGTCGTCGCCTTGAAGACTCGGCCGATCGCAAGGTTGGCGGTGGCGACCGATACAGCCTTCTGGTTTTCCATGTTGTTCCCAGAGGCTTTTGCCGAACCAGCCAGTGCACCGACGGCAAAGCTAGCTGATGCACAATCAAACTCGAACACGCCAGCACGATTGACGGTGATTGGCTCAACGTCACCGGCCCGCGAATCGTTCATCGAGACCCCAAGAAACTTCGGCGTGAATGCCGCCTGAGTTGTCGCGATATTCGTATCCCAGGTGAAAGCAGATGCTGGTTTTACCCCGTTGGTGTCCATCCACACGAGATCGCCGCGGCTAATAACCGTTGCGGACTCAACTGGCACACTGACTGGCTTCGTGTTGCCGTGACGGTATTCGCAGACCATGGTTCAAATCCTCTTGCCGACGGTTGTTTCTGACGCTGTGAGTGATAACGGGACGATGGCTGGCGATTAGTTACCGACGGCGATTTTGTTCCATGAGGAACTTTTTGCGATCGGTGAAGCTGTTTCCGACTTTTGTTGATTCCTGAGTCGTACCGCCAGGGGCCTTGCTTGAAGGGTTCGACAGTTGCTTTCCGCCCTGCTCTTTCGTAACGCTTTCGCCGCCACTGGCCTTGACCAACTCGGCTCGATCTTTCAGGAGAGCCTTGCGATCGTCGGCCGATTCGATGGCGACGAGCTGCTTGCGAAAAACGTCGCTGATTTGCTCAAGTGTTAGCCCGGCTTCCTTGATTTCTAAGTCGATCGCCGTGTCTCGCTTGAGGGCAAGAAGCTCTTTGGTTGCCTCGTCGAGCTTCTTCTGCAGGGCCTGATTATTCGCGTCGCCCTCCTGCTCTTTCGCGAGAGCAGTGATCAGGTCCGGACGTTCTTTTTTGATCTGCTCAATCGTGATGTCTGCAAATTTCACGTCGCTGTCTCCTGACGATTGCTCGAAAAAGCTGTTGTTTGTGGCTGGAGCGTCCACGATGTCGACGCTGATGACCGAACTGATTGACTCGACGACGAATTCACCATTTCGACGGACGGCATTAGCCTGGACGACATGTGACAGGCCAACGCCTTTTGTTCTGTTGACAATGTCCCATTTCACGGACTCGGCCATCGCGTGTTTCGGGTTGTACTTCAGGTCGCCGTACGTGCCGTCCGCTTCTGCTCGCGGGTTTATGATCACGCCAAAGCGGTTTTCGTAGCTTCTGGCTGCCGGATTCTCATTGCCCTTGGTGTGGTTGATATAAACCGGGGCACCTTCGTAGAGGTGAGCTGACGTTCGTCGAGTTGATTCTGGATAGGAGCGACCATTTTTTGATTTTGGACCGCAAATCTTCAGGTTCTTGAAGACGCCGTCAGTGGACACATCGACGCCGTGAAGCGACTCAGCAAAGCTATCGGCAATCTGTTCGGTTGCGATCGTCACTGGCGAAGGTCCACAAAAAAAAGGCCCGCGAACAGATACCTTTTTGAGGTAAGTGTTCGCGGGCCTGGTTGTTCCAATACCCGACGAATTACGTCGAAGTCAGTTGTTGTTTCGGTGCCTTTCGGCGAATGGTTCGTTCGGTAGATTCGCGAACAAAAACCAGTTTGCCGTTTTCAAAGTTGAACTGAACGCTCATGGTGCCGAAATACTTCGAGTCACCGGCGTTCTTTGTGAATCCCTTCACGAGTTCAATGGCATCTTGCAAGAGGTCGTCTTGAGCCTCGGGCATAAGTGACAAAATAATGACAAGTTTCTTTTTTGTGTCAATACTTTATTTCAAAGTAATGCGTCAGCCGGAGTCGAGTAGCCTTCCTCGTCGACGATCTCGGCCTCGGGATTGTAGAGCTGCACTGACTCAAAGACGGCAGTTTTCCAGTCGCTATCGGCCTGCCGAAAGGTGTCGAAGTGGCTCCTCACGAGATCTTTACTGAGGAATCGGCCCTCGAATTTCCAGTCATATTTTTCGCGAACTTCGACGCTTCCGCCATCAATCTGGATCTTAATCATCATGGGATTCCCCTTCTGTGCAGGACGCCAACGACCAGATCGAAGTATTCAGGATCTTTCTCGGCAAATCCATAGGGATCAGTGTAGAACGCCTCCAGGCCCATGCTGAGAATTTCCGTTGGTCCGTGCTGATAGAACTTGCCTGCGTAGATATCGCGTCGATCTTTCTTGAGGCGAACTGGGTCTGGAGCAAACCCCTTCTTGAATTCGTCCGGTATCCCCATCTCTGTTGGTTCGATGCCCTCTCGCGTTTTCTTCGCCGTCCGCATAATCTCGATTTGATTGTTGCTACTCTCTCGAATCCTTTTGGCCATGAAGCCGTCGATCAGAGACTTAACGCTGTCGCCGCTGTTTTGGTCAATCATGTGACCAACTTCGTGGACGATGACTTCTTTCGGTTCTTTGTCAGAGATCATGATGCGACGTCGACTGTCATCGTAATATGCCCGACCGTCTTTCGCCTTGCCGAATTTGATATCACCGGCCGTTGCGTTGTTCTGGTTGCTGATCATGCCCTGGATGGCTTCAAGCGATCCATTGACTCTCTCTTTGCTGACCGGCGACGTTCCGTCTGGCTCGATATTGAATTTGTAGTGATCCTTCAGCACTAACGGATGATCCGGAGGCATGTTGCGATCGGCGAACAGTGAGTTTCTCAGGCTGCGGACTTCCTTCTCTTTCGCGAAATGGCCAGCTGCGATCTTGTTGTATTCTTCAACAACAGTGTTAGCTTCTGCTGCTCGCCGAAGTCGCTCTTCCTTGGTCGCTCCTTTCATGATTGCGTTGGACAGTCGTTTGAATTTCGTGTCGAGTTTTTCGAGCTGACCGGCAGTGATGACCAGTTCTTTGTGGCCTTCTTCCAGTTTGGCCCGGTTCTCTTTGTTCCCACCCGGGCGAGTCGCCAAGAACTTCTCGCGAAGCTCCTTGGTCGTGCCTGCATGTGTTTGTGACCACAGCTGGTAGTTCTTGACCTTCGAGTCGTCGTTAATGCGGCGAATCATCTCGTCAACGTTGGCGATGTCACGAGTCCTCAATGGCGAGAACTCCAACTGTTTCTCGATGGCTTTACGCTGCTCTGGCGTAAACTCCAGTTTCGGCGGCAGAGAAACAGGTTGAATGATTGCGACCGGGACAACGGGGGCGACAGGAGGAAGCGGCACGCCTGGTCGAGGAGGCGACGCAGGAATGATTTCGACCGGCTCGGAGTCTTGAGGTCTTGGCGGAACTGGTCTTAGTGGCGTGATCGGCGGTGCGATCGGCGGCGTTGGCGGAATGATAGGCTCAGGTCGCTTCGGAACCGGCATCTTTGTAACGAACCCGTAAGTTGCTACTTGCTGCAGAAGCTGGCCTCTCTGCTTGATTGCATCGCTGGCTACGGCCGAGCGTTTTTCTCTCTGCTTCGGGGATTCTTTTTTGAGATCATCGATCTTCATGACCTGGCCGGTGCCGTCAATAAAGTCCTGCCAGTTCGGTTCGCGTCCAACAATGCGGCGAACGGTTTCGTATCGCTTCACGCCAATGACCATTTTCCGCTTGGCTTCGGGTGCACTTCGCCACCATTCGAGGTAATCGGCAGGAGCAGGAATTGGCTGGCCGGCCGCGTTGGCGAATTCGGCAGCCATGCGAGGATCGTTTTCGAGTTCCTTCGGCGGCTTCAGGACAGGAATCGAGAAGCATCGGCAGTTCGGCTCGTCTGGCAGCTCGGGGAGTGACGAGATATTTGGCGAACGCCTCATGTCGCTCCAGAAAATCGTTCCGTTGCGAGTCGCGTGATGTGGCCGCGTATTCTGATCGAGCGTCGCGACGATCTGCTCTCCTGCCATGAGATCGCCCAACTGGTCATAGCTTTTCCGTTGAACCTTGTTGGCTACTCGCAGGCCTTCCGTACGCGCGATTCTCATCGCCGATGCTTTCGCTCCGGCCGTGTGCCCCTCGACGATCTTCGCCAGCTGCTGCAGAGTCTTGCCTGACGAATAGCCCTGCACGAGATCTTTCGCCAGGAGATTCTTGTCTTTCACCAACAGAGACAGCTTATCGATTCGCGACGACCAGCCCTCGCCATTAATCGGCTGATTGATGATCTGTTCGACTTCATCAGCTGACGGCGGCAGGAACACGTTTTGCCTGACGAATTCTTCCCATTCCGCATCGCCCATTCGCGTGCCGACAACCGGCTCCGTTGGTGTCTCAATATCAATGCCACCGACAGCCTCGCCAGCCAACACAGTGACCGGATTAGCGATGCGAAACCATCGCCGCGGAATCGCCTTAATGAAGATCGAAGTTGCCTCTTTATAGGACCACATCGTCGTATTGATGAGCCCGGAACGGAAGATCTCCTTGATCTTTCGCTCCATGATCTCCAACGTCACCTCGACAAATTCTGCGTCGGGCATCGCGTTCGTCATGAGCTGAGTCAGCAGGTGTCGACGCCAGTTCTCGACCTCGCGTGCCCCTGCGTCAGCCAACGACTCTGCTCGCAAAACCGTCTGGATCTGCTTTTGCTCAAGCTTCGCTGTCAGCTTTTCCTGAATTGGCTTGAAAATGACCGCCATGTCAATTCCATCTCACTTTGGCTTTGAACAGAAAACAGACGTAACGCAGAAGTTTAGGGTTACCGCGGAGTCGCTTGATCGCGAATCCTCCCGCGGCTGGGTGAGTCCAGAACTCAGGCGGCTTATCCTTGATCAACTGAAGCTCCCTGAGCGTCAGCTTTCGGCGGTTGAGCCGGAGGTAGAGCGACACTGCTTTGTCTCGGTTCACTGCTGACCTTTTGAACGACCACTTTGGCGAGCATGAGTTTTACACTTGGAGCATCGACGCCCAGCGACAGCAGTAGCTGAGTCGCCGTCTGCTGAGGGATAATGCCTTGTTGATACTGACCGATGACCTCGATGGCCGCCTGGATCTGTGCGCCGTTTAACTGGACTGGCTGAGGCTCGCCTTCAGTCCCTGGCTGGGCACCTCCAACAAGATCGCTGAGCTGTTGGTCATCCAGTGGCGGACGCTCGCCTGACAGCGGAATCCCGGTGCGCTCTTCGTGCAATTCGAAGTACTCCTGCTGCTGTTCGTAATCAAGTCCATGCTCTGCAGAGATTTCCTGAGGAGACTTGACTCTCATGTCGAGCAAAATCTTGTCGACTTCGGCCTTCTCCTTTCTGTTTTCAGTATCCAGTGGCGGTGGCTCGACCTGCACTTCAATGATGTCAAGAATCTCGTCTCCTAACGAGTGAACAAGCAGCCGTTCTATTACTTCGCGATTGTATTCGACTTCCTCGAACTGAACCTTCAGGAACGACTTCATCGCTGGGTCTTTTGCGACCTGCGTTGATGCGAAATTTGCGTTGGAAGCATCGCCAGTGAACATGTATTCTGGCATCGACGCCGATGCTCCCGCGGCTCGCAGCTCAGCCTGCACCGGCGGAATGTGCTTCGTTGGGTCGTTCCCCATCGTCGGGAATTGCCAATCGACTTGATCGTTGGTGTTGATGACTGTTCCTGGCGGCATCTCCTGGCCGAGCCGCTCGTTAGACTGCCCGTTCCCAAAGCCCGGTGCATTGCTCGACTTCGATGCGTTCGCTCCCGCCTTCACTGCCGTCTTTACTGTAGATGCCGCCGCACCGACGAACTTGCGAATCGCTCCGATGGCCGACTGGATATTCGTCAGGGCAGCGATGTTGCGAAGAATCTTGACGGCAGCATGCAGGTGGGACTTGCCACCATAGAACAGCGGAACACCGAGCTGATGGACTCGACACGCCTTGCGAGTTCGCAACTGAACTTCACTCGCTTCAATGTATTCACCGTCGATCCAATACCCCTCAATTGTGTCAAAATCAACTTCGTTTCGCTTGATACCAAATGCGTCTTTGCTGTCGTGCGGAGCCTTCAGCTGGTCGATCTCTAATCGCCTGACCGTCCATTCTCCCGTAACTGCCTGATGATATCGGAGTAGCGTCGCCCCATCGCGATCCCGAAAGTAGAGCAAGTCGCTTTCGAGTTGCCCCCAGTGAATTCGCTTGCAGAAATCGTCAACGACCTTCTTCGCCTTTTCGACCATCGCCTCATCGCCGCCGTTTTTATCTTTGGCTGAGACGGTATAGACGAACCCCCAGCCGACAACGTAATTACGTCTCGACTCATGCCCGCAAATTGCGAATGGATTTTTATTGGCCAAAAATCGACACTCGCTTCGCACGAGCTCCAGCGTCGCCTGATCGCTGTAGACCTTCTCGTCTGTGAACATGGCATTCGCAACGCCGCCAAAGCCGCCGCCGACAGGCAACCAGACTTCTCCGTTGGGTTGCATATACCTTGCGAATGGATTGACATAGTTGTCATCTGAGATCGACAGCTGTGACTCAAAGATTTTCATCAGGACATCATCAAGTCTCTCAAGTACCTGGCTCATTAAAGCACTCCTGCTAATTCGTAATCCCAGACGAGGTCATCGCCTGTTTCGACATTTCGTGTTCCGATTCGCTCCAACGCTGTGCGGTGAGCCATCTCGAAGCCGTCAGGCCCGTCGTCGTGATCTCCATTAGGAAACTGCTGAAGCTGCTCGACGAGAAGGCGAGTGTCTGGCGTGTCTCGATAACGAACGCGTCGCTCGCTATGTGGAGAGATCAGGCGACGAATCCTGATCTCTTTGTTGATCGTGTTCTCGACGGTGCAGATGTCTGTTGCGATGTTGCGGCCTCTAATCTTCTCTCGCATTGGCTCAGCGATCAGCTCTTGAAAGCCGTTGGTTTCGATACCAAATGCATCCGGCCGCCACTCTTCGCACAGATCGAGCGAATAGTCGATCATCCAGACGACGTTCTTTCGCTTCAGGTGAGCCTCAACCCAAAGCGTGTCGTCGTGACCAACCATCAGCTGCACGACTGATGAATAGTCGCCGCGATCAGCCTTCTTCCCGACGCTCGGATCCCAGCCCATCGTTTTGACTTTGACCTGACTTTCGTCTGGCCAGTCTCGAAACCACATTGAGTCATCGAACCACTCTTGGTCGAACTCTGCTCCGTCGATATTGACGAACAAGCCGTCGAGCTCCTGAGCCGCACGCGTCATGCCGTAGCGATGGCGGACTCGATCATAGAACCCGGCAGGCAAGAACGGGTTGTGCTTCGTCGAGCATCTGTAGAGGGCAGCGTCGGGCATCGTGCCAGCCCCGAAGACTTTATAGGTCCAATGTGCGTAGCCTTTAGGCGTGAAAGTGGATGCGAGCCAGCCCTGCTCACCGTTTTCACGCAAGCAGGCGATCGTGATATCGAAGGCCTCTTCCTTCATTTCACCAGCTTCATCGAACCAACAGCCAGACAGGTTTGGCCCACGAAGCATGTCGGGATCTTCTGCCGATCGACAGATGACCTCAGCGCCATTTCTCAGGGTCATCAGCATTTCAGTTTTACTGAACGACCTGATGCAATTGAGCTCGCGTCCCATTCCCATCAGCGTTCGTAGCGTGGCGTCCTTCAGGACTTTGTAGGTAGGAGAGGCGACCATGTAGAGGCGTTTGGATTTTGCGTTCTTGAGCAGTTTATACGCACCGGCGTACGACTTACCGCTTCCTCGACCACCAGTGAAGGCTGTGAAGTGAAACGGCGAATTGATAAATCGCAGCTGCGTTGGATGGAATCTAAGCGTCTTCGTCGGACGATTCGGTTTCCACCGGAGCAGTGATTTCGTCGGCTGGGTCGCCAAGGCCACCATCGTATGCTTCCTCGATCACATTGAAGACGGGACCGCCGCCGGGTCCACTGATTTCTGTTGCGGTGCGTGTCTTGAACTTGTCCGGGTTGTTTGCCTCCAGCAACTTAGCGAGCAGTGAATCAGAATAGACTTTTTTGTAGAGGAATTTCGTTGGATCGTTTGGATAGTTTGGGTCACGAATCGGCTTGCCTTTATAAAGCTGCAGGTCGTTTACTCCCAGTACTGCCCGCTTCATCGCCGCCTGTTCGAGCAGATCGTTGAGGTCATCATTAATTAGCTTGTAGGCCTCTTTGTACGCGTCGGACGTTTGCAGCCAGCGATTGTGCGTTGCCCGGTCGATACCGGAATGCTTGCACGCCCTCCTGATGAACTTGAACGCAGCGTAGAACTGCAGGAAGCCGTACTGCTCCTGCGTTAGTCCGTCGTCGCGTAGTGGTTCGTCGAGTTTCATGATTGGCCGAAACCTTCCCAATCAGGCAGATCGACTGTTTGGTTTTTTAGTTCATGAAAGCAATCGCCAAGGAACTGAATCTTCCCTTCCTTCACGAATGAGTGACATTGATCGTGACTTCCGCGATTTACCATTACTGATGGCGAGAAAGTCGGTAGTTCGACAGAATTGTTCCAGTGCCAGAGAGGTCCATTGCCGCTTATTCTGTCGACCACTACGGCGTGATGCCCTTTGCATCCAGGACAAAAGAACCATACTTGACTGTAGCTTTCGCCGCGTGACAAGAACGCTCGATTACTCATCTGTTGCACCTCCATCTGAAAACAGAAAAACAGCGAGGAGCTGTCCATCGCTCCTCGCTGCAGGCATCCGTGCCGATCCACGCCTCGTCATGAGGCGAGCCAAGTCGTTATCTCGTGTGCGTTCCCATCGTAGGAACTGCTGGCGAGA
>SXPC01000255.1 GCA_005778225.1 Planctomyces sp.
AGCGAAGACAAGTGCGGGCGGCGCTTGTCGTAGCCGAACTTGACCGGCAGCCAATGATTCTGGAACAGCTTGGTGAACTGGGATTCGCCGTATACCCTCGATCGATTCGTTCATGAGCCAGACCGTTCCCGCAGTGCTGAAGACCTACCAGGACTGCGAGCAGTTTCTTTACCAGCGAACGAATTTCGAGCGGACCACGCCCGAGGTCAAGAAAGCTCACGACCTCAAACTCGACCGGATGCGCCTGATCCTCGCGCAGCTGGGTGACCCGCATCTGGCGATTCCGATCCTCCACGTGGCGGGGACAAAGGGGAAAGGCTCGACCTGCCAGTTTGCAGCGTCGATCCTGCAGCAAACCGGCCAAAGGATCGGGCTGTTTACATCGCCGCACATCCACCGCTTTGAAGAGCGGATGACCGTCAATGGCGAGATGATGTCGCCTGAGGATATGATTGCTCTGCTGAATGAGTTCATCTCGCGAGTCTCCGCGAGCACGGAAGACCTGCTATCGTCTGCGACGTTTTTTGAAATCACGACGGCCTTGGCGTGGCTGCACTTCGTACGTCAAAAGGTCGACTATGCTGTCTTCGAAGTGGGTTTGGGCGGACGGCTGGATTGCACGAACCTCTGCCAGCCCGTCGTGACGGCGATTACGCGCATCGGGCGCGATCACGTCAAAGTCCTGGGCGAGGAGATCTCGCAGATTGCCTGGGAGAAAGCGGGGATCATCAAGCCGGGAGTTCCGGTGATCAATGCCGCGAATTCGGTGGAAGCCAGGGAAGTCGTTCATCAGGTTGCCATCGAGCGAGGCAGCCCTGAATGGGAACTGGGGAGTGATATTCGTATTGAAGTCGCGGAGTTCTGGACGGAAGCCAAGCCGATGGCGAAGTTCACGGTCAGAACTCCTTACCATCAATTCGACAATCTTGAACTGTCGGTCTGCGGTGCGCACCAAATTGATAACGCAGCGACGGCAGTCAGCATGATTTCGCAGCTGATGCACGCCGACTCGAGTGTGGTTCTGAGCAACGATCAGATTCGAGACGCGGTTGTTGACAGTCGTCTGCCGATGCGGATCGAGAAGGTCTCATTGAAGCCGATGATTATTCTTGATGTCGCGCATAATGGCCCTTCTGCAGAGGCTTTGGTGCGGACGCTGAAGGGGCTGTCGGTGAAGCGGAAGTATCTGCTGGTGGCCTGCAGCAAGGACAAAGAAATTGCGGAGATTCTGCAGCCGCTTGCGGGATACTTTGATGAAATGACCGTCACACGTTACCTGGAAAATCCACGAGCCGCTCAACCGTCGGATCTGGCAGAGATCTTGAAGAGTTTAGAAACGACAGCGATTGTTGCGGAAAACGATGTCCCGCAAGCCGCGTTAGAGGATCTGATTGCCAAGGCAGGGCCGGACGATCTGATTTGTATCTCTGGATCGTTTTTCTTAGCGGCCGAGATGCGGGGGTATCTGGCTCGAAGGCGAGCGGATCTTTCGTGAGTTGATTACTGCACGGTTTCTGGAATCAGATCCGGAGCCCAGATGACGGACGTTGGTTCGACGCCGGATTTACCGAGTAGCTGTTTGAAGTCCTCTTCGGCCTTGGCTTGCGCATTGACGTGGCGTGAGACGCGGGCGCGGACGCCGCTTTTATCGGCGGGCGTGTTTTTGACCAGCATGACAACGTCTTCCAGCGGCATGATCTTGGTCGTCTTCTCACTCGTCAGGACGGCGAATTGGTATTCGGCGATAGAGATCGTGAGAGGACGTGGGTAATCATCCGGCGAGGCGGTTGACGAGGATGAGGTAGTTGCGGATGTGGAGACAGGGGTCGGAGCAGGCGGGACTTTATCGACATTGAGAGGCAAATCGGATTTCGCCGATTCCTGGGCGGGCTGTTCTTTCGAATCGCCAGCACCGTTACCGCCACCAAGTCCCGGGCCTTTGAAGAGGCTGCCGAGGATGAACGTGAGTGCAAGAACTCCGAGGAGGGCTGGACCGGCTAGTCTTCTCATGATTCGAGCACTTTCAAGACTGTTGTCGTGTTGTTAAGGAAGCGTGGATTGTTCCTGGAAGCCGAGGTTGGCGTATTCGAAACGAGTCAGGGTGCCAGCATCGGCTCTCATTCGCTCCGTCACCATCGGGATTCCTTGTTCGACGGCTTGTCGCACGTCGGCACGGGCATCGCCGTAGCTATAAAGGATAATGACGAGCCCCTTGGGTTGCGAGATCGATTTGTATAAGGAGAAGACTTGTGTGGTGAACTCCTGAGGAGTCGAGGCTCGAAACTCGATCGTTCGACTGGGCGTCTTGAGGACAATCAGATTCTGTGATGTGACATGCATATCCCACAGGTCGGTCCGTTTGATGACCTCTTCGTATGTCAGCACGTGACGGATGATCTTGCCGGGAGAAGCCTGGGCGAGTTGCTGGGTCTGGTCTTTGGCGATCTTGGCCGTGATGTCATCAACGAAGCGGATGTTGTCAGCGGCGTCGGGAGCGTTCAATTTGTTGGATGTATCCTGGAACAGGGAACGCAGGTATCCTGCAATCAGTTGCTGCTGAGACTGGAGCTGTCCGACGCGGTTCTCTGCGGAGGATTTCTCAAGCTCGCTCTGGTTGGCCTGTGCCTTCGCGTCTTTGAGTGCGGCTTGAAGTTCTGCGAGGAGGAGTTCCAGTCGGCTGAGCTCTTGCGACTTCGAGTCCAGTGAGCTCTTTTCTTCGGACAGCTTTGCTTCCACGCGCGTCGACGACTGCTTGACGAGCATGAACTGTGCGAAGACGACGATCAGTAGGAGGTCGAGCAGGGGTGTTAACTGGAGGGTGATCCGTTTGCGCGAAGCGATCATGACTGGGACTCCTGCGACTGGAGTCGATGGCTCATGGAGAGTTCACGTTTCACGCGGCCGATCATCAGACGGACTTGTTGCTGAAGTTCTGTCAGGCGAACAAAGTTGGGTTCCAGCAGGCTGTTGAGGAACATGAGGACAATCGCTGCGGATAGGCCGGCGAAGGTCGACCAGATCGAATCGCCGAAGCGAGTCACGATGTTATTGAGCGTCGTTTCCGCGCTGACAGCCGCTGATTGCTGAAGGGCTGAGCCGATGGCGAGGACGGTTCCGAGCACGCCCGCGAGCGGGTAGGCTTCGATCATTGAGCGACACAGGTTGTAGACGGTTTCGAAGGCGAGTGAGCCGAGGTAATAGCGTTTCTCATCGAGCACGCTGATTCGCATGAGCAGGGTGCGTCGATCCGTGTCGCGAGAGGGATCTTCCAGGACGTCGCCCACGTCTGCGAGGAAGGCATCGATCTGATCCGACTTGTGAGCATGGCGATCGAGAATGCTGCGGTTGGAGAGTTTGCGGGTGAAATCATCGAGCATCGAAGAAATCCGACTCCACTTCCACGATGCCCAGATTTTCAGAATGAGCATCAGGAACAGGTGGGCTCCAAATACGGCTACGATGACAGTTGTCGAGATCGAGGAGAGGTAGACAAGAAGGTCGGCCGTGGGCATCAAGGTCGCTTTCACAGAGTCGAAGCGGAAAGAAGGTTGTCAACGCGAAGGCGCGAAGACGCAAAGGAAGCTGGATTGACGATAGCTTTTTACCGTGACGTTTGACAGGTTATTTGTCACTGAAAAGCAGATTCTTCAACGGTAGGTACGCCGTATCGAACGTGAACTGAAAGGAATAGTCGGGTGCTGGTGAGGCTTTGCGAACCGCACCAAATACGCCCTCGCAGGCCAAGCGACTTTGTGAGCACATTTGGTGCGGTTCGAGGACTCACCAGCACCCTACACCGGAATACGTCTACGCTCGCTCGAGAATATAGAGTACGTTCTTGGCGCGCAGGTTGGGAGCGAAGGGGCGTTCGGTGTTTCTGGTGCCGATGATGGGGATTTCTTTGACAATCCGGAAAGCTCCCTGGATGGCCAGGTCGCGGAAGTCGTGCATCGACATGAAGTGGATGTTCGGCGTGTTATACCACTGATACGGCAGCTGTTGAGTGACCGGGGCGCGGCCTTGCAACAGCACCTGGAGACGGACCTGCCAGTGCCCGAAGTTCGGGACGACGACGATCGCCATCTTCGCGACCCGCAGAATCTCTTCGAGCAGTTTGACGGGGTGACGGACCTGTTGGAGAGTCTGGCTGAGAACTGCGAAATCGAAGCTGTCGTCGGGGATATCAGAGAGACCTTGATCAAGGTCTGCTCGAATGACCGGCAAGCCTTTTGAGACAGCAGAGACGAATTCGTCCTGCTCGACTTCGACCCCCAGAACATCGCATTGATGTTGGTCCCGCAGCGTGACCAGCAGACGCCCGTCACCACACCCCATGTCGATGACGCGCGTACCGGGAGTGATGTGGGCCTTGATGATCTTATCCGTCAAGACCGCAGAGGGGTCCGGCATGCAGTAGCGTTTACGGGGCATAGGTTTTTTGAACGATTCTTGAGATTGAAGTCTAACCACGGATGAACACTGATTGACACGGATGGAAAAGTCATGAGGTTGATCTACTATCATTCACATGACTCGCGACTCAAACCTCACGACATTTTTTATCCGTGTGGATCCGTGTTCATCCGTGTTCATCCGTGGTTGGTTTGTCTGAGACTCTCATACGCTGACGACAGAAACGGCACCATGAACTCCGTCAGTTGGGCGATTTCGATCAGGAAGGCGTCGTGGCCTTTGGTGCTGTCGAGTTCGAGGTAGGTGACGTGTCGTTTGGCGCGGATCAGGGATTTGATGAGGGTCTTGCTTTGTTCGCTGGGGAACAGCCAGTCGGTGGTGTAGGAGGCGATCAGAAAACGGGCTTTGCTGTGGGCGAAGGCGTTTTCAAGCGTTCCGTGGGCTTCTGCGAGGTCAAAGTAATCCATCGCGCGTGTCAGGTACAGGTAACTGTTGGCGTCGAAACGCTCGACGAAGCGTTTGCCCTGATAGTGCAGGTAGCTTTCGATCTGGAATTCGGTCTCCTGTTGAAGCTCGTAGGCGAACGAGGTTCCGTTCTGAAGGCGTCGTCCGAACTTGGTTTCGATCGAGCTTTCCGACAAGTACGTGATGTGGGCGATCATCCGCGCGAGGGCCAGGCCGAAGCGGGGAGGGTTGCCGGTCTGATAATACTCGCCGTTCTGGAAGTTGGGGTCAGCGTAAATGGCGCGACGCCCGACGGCGTTGAAGGCGATGCCTTGCGCGCCGAGCTTCGCGGCCGATGCTAAAATCACAGCGGCTTTGAGCATATCGGGATAGCGGACCGCCCATTCGAGAACCTGCATCCCGCCTAGTGATCCGCCGACCGCTGCGAGAAGTTTGGTTACGCCGAGGTGTTTGAGCAGTTCGACGTGAACCTCGACCATGTCCCCGATCGTGATGAAGGGGAACGAGAGCCCCCAGGGCAGGCCGGTCGCGGGGTTTGTGCTTCGTGGGCCGGTTGTTCCCTGGCAGCCGCCGAGGACGTTGGCACAGACGACGAAATACTTATTGGTGTCGAGCGTCTTCCCGGGACCGACGAGGGCATCCCACCAGCCGGGCTTGCGCTGATTGGCGTGCCAGCCGGCGACGTGAGCATCACCGGTCAGCGCGTGACAGATGAAGATGGCGTTGTCTTTCTCGGGTGTCAGCTGGCCGTAGGTTTCGTAGGCGACCCGGATCGGCCCGAGAAGCTGTCCGCCGCCGAGTTTGAGCTTCTCCGAGCCAGCGAAGAGCTCGACGAATTGCGTCGTCACCAATCCACACGACGCAGGATCAGCGGGCGTCTCATTGGACGCGGCTTCGCTTTCGTCTTCTTCATTAACGGTCGTTGGAATGGCGGTCACGAATTGCAGCCATGAAAGAGAAAAAGGCGCGACTAAGAAGTCTGAAAGGATACTAACGGGGCAAGACGGATGTTAGTGATGTGTGCCACAGCTGTGTCAGCCGTGCAGGAGTGGACGTTCATTGCGCGATCGCACGGCTGGCACAGCCGTGGCACACGGAGACACATCTATTATCCGTGGCGGCTCGAACTTGGCAAGCAAGCCGGACACTTGGATCATCAGGTGATGGCGAGAAACTCGCTGGCGCGTTGTTCGATGACCTTGATGCAGTCGAGCCAGAACTCTTCCTGGGTGATGTCGCGTCCGAGGGCTTCCTGGACGGCCTGCTCGCAGGTCATCTGGCCGGACAAGTAGAGAAACTTGTCGAGGCGTTCTGGGAAGTTGTCCATGGTCTGGCTGACGTGGAACAGGCCTTGGGACAGGAGATAACCGAAGGTGTACGGGAAGTTGTAGAAGGGGTAAGAGCCGATGTAGAAGTGGAGCTTGGAGATCCAGAAGGTCGGGTTGTAGCCATCGTCGGCGAGGGTATTGACGTAGGCTTCTTTCTGGGCAGAGACCATCAGTTCGCTGAGTTCGTCGGCGTTGAGTTCGCCGTTGACTCGTTGCTTATAGAAGTTGTCTTCGAAGATGTACCGACAGTGAATGTTCATCAGGAACGCGACGGCGTCCTGCAGCTGATGATTGAGAATCTGGGCTTTCTGCGCGGTCGTGTTCGCCATTTCCAGGAAACGCTGGCCCATGACGGCTTCGCCGAAGGTCGATGCGGTTTCGGCGAGGGTCATGGGATAGTCCTGCAGGACAGTCGGGAGGTCTCGCATGACGTAGGTGTGGTAAGCGTGGCCGAGTTCGTGGGCGAGGGTGGAGGCGGAGTCCATTGTGTCGAGGTAGGTCATGAAAATCCGGGAAACACCTTTGCCCGGTAGGCCGGTGCAGAATCCTCCCTGGCGTTTGCCGGGGCGGTTTTCTGCTTCGACCCATTTCTCGGTCAGAGACAGTTTCGCGAAGTCGCCCAGCCCGGGTGAGAAGTCATGGAACGCATTGATGATGATGTCGCAGGCTTTGTTGTAGGTCAGTTTCTCTTTGGACGACTCACCGGGAAGTGGCGCGAGCAGGTCGTACCAGCGGAGTTGATCGATGCCGAGGATCTGCTGTTTGCGTTGGAGGAAATCGACCAGGCAGCTCTTTTTCTTCGAAATGGCTGACCACATGGAGGTTAGCGTCTCGCGGGACAGACGACTGAGCTTGAGGGGAACATCGAGGTGATCGGTCAAGCCGGCGCGTCGATAGCGGGTCAATCGTGAGCCTGCCATGTGATTGAGGGCTGCAGAACACGACGGGCGAATGGTGTTCCAGGCCTTTTCAGACGCGTAGAAGTTATTTTCACGCACGCTTCGTTCGGGCAGGTCGTAGGAGATCTGGCCGGGGGATTTCTCGACCAACTGCCCTTTCTCCATGACCGTGATTTTGAGACGTCCGGAGAGATTGTCATACAGACGTGACCAGGCATGGATGCCGTCGAGGTCGATTTCAGCGAGAAGGTCTTCGAGTTCCGGTGCGAGTTTGAGGTTCTGGAGTTCCTTTAAATACGAGAAATAAGGGAGCAGATCCTTCCGGGACTTTCCCTCGAAAGCCGTTTTCAGATCTGTCAGGGTCAGTTGGGAAAGGCCGGCCTGGACCTGGATATCGACTTTCTCGCGTTCACTTCTCAGACGGGCGATTTCGGCTTCGGCGCGTCGGACCTTCTCAGAGAGGGGATCGTCTGCGGAATAACACTCAACGGCAGAGGCAAGGTCTGTCAGCAGAGTGACACTCTTCAGGTACAGTTCCAGAAAAGCCTCATTCGCGACGAGTTTGGCGAACGACTGGTCCACGATGGAAGCCTTTAACTGACTGCCAAGACTGCGAAAATCTCTCTCCAGGGTTTGAAGATTCGCTGCGAATTCCTTTTCGAGTGGTGAGTACCCGAAGGCGTTCAATTCCCAGTTTTGTGGATACGTCGAAGCAGCGGCGGTCGGAGGCTTCATAACAGGGCCAGTCTTTCCATTCCCGGAATTGTGTACGCACTTACGGAGTGTCTTTGGCGAGAATAGGAGCAGATGGCGTTTGAAATCAAGCGAGGACCACTTGCACCAGTGAGGAGTGATTTGACGGGATCGTCAAATAAAGTGTTGCGTTGGCGATCAATTTTCGATGGAATCTGAACAGGATTTTCTCTTTGCACATCCGACATTCGAGAGACCATCGATCAACGGGCGTCGACAGATCCGGTTTGAATTCTGACCAAAGAAACGAATTCAACTGGATTTTACGATCCCTGTCCAGTCGTTATAATCGACAGGGCATCATGAATCATTCGGACCTTATGGACAGGAACCAACCATGGCGGCAGCAAACAAAAGACTCGACATTCAAGAAGTTGGCGATGTCACGATTGCAAGTTTTCTCGACAAGAAAATTCTCGATGAAAACAACATTCAAATGGTTGGTGCTGAGCTGTTTGGACTGGTGGAAGAAGATGGTCGCATGCGAATCATCCTCGACTTCACCAACGTCGAATATCTCTCCAGTGCCGCGCTCGGCAAGCTGATCACGATGGAAAAGAAGGTCAAAACCGCAGGCGGAAAACTTCGCCTGTGCGGAATTCGTCCCGAGATCTACGAAGTCTTCGCGATCACCAAACTCAACAAGCTGTTTGACATCAAAGACACCCAGGAAGACGCCTTGCGTGGGCTTTAACAGTGAGCGGGGCGTCTCAAGTTTGCGTATTATCCGGCCTCATCGGTCCGCGAAGTAAATGCAGATTTGACGAAGCTCCAACAGTCGACATAGCATTCAATACTGGTGATCGGTTACGACCTCGTTGGACGTACCCTGCAACCTGAAAGGGCTTTGTTCCGCTGGCTGGCCCTGTTGTCTTCCAGCGATCATCTCCTGACACCAACAGAAGTGACCTGATCATGACGAAACCTGTGGACCATCAATGGGTGATCCCCAGTGATACCGCGGCGGGGCAGGAAGTCCAGGAATCGATCATCAAGCTCCTGGAGCAGAACGATTTCTCCGATCGCGATGTCTTTGGAATGCGTCTGGCCCTTGAAGAAGGGATCGTCAACGCCATCAAGCATGGCAATCGCATGGACATTTCCAAGAAGGTCCACGTCGATTGCAAGCTGTCGGAGGATCATGTTCGCGTTGTGATTCGCGATGAAGGCCCTGGCTTTAAGCCGGAAGAAGTGCCCGATCCGACCGCTGATGAAAACATCGAACGCCCTTGTGGCCGCGGAATCATGCTGATGCGGGCGTTTATGTCGCTGATTGAATACAATGACAAAGGCAATGTTCTGACACTCGAAAAACGCAAAGAGTCGTCGGAAGTGAAACAGTAGGCTTGTCAGAGCCGCGCCGGTCAGGAAACGGAATCGACGAACAAGTAATATTGTTGCTTAATCGCTGTTGCTGCCGCACTGCGCTCCTTTTCAGTCGCGGCTCTGAAATACAAAAGAAAAATCACTCATGGCTCATCCTGGCGCTCGCGAACCTCTGGCTGCTCCGACGATCGAACTGACCACCGGCTGGCATTGCCTGCATATCTATTATCAGGTCGATGCGGCGGCCCTGGCAGCGATTCAGCCAGGGAAACGCGAGCAGGGGATCGAGGAACTGACGCAGATTCTCGACCCGGCCCGCGAAGGAGCACCGCTGCGTCTGCAGACCTCGGTCGCGACGGGGCATCGGGCGGATCTGGGGCTGATGATCATGGATACGAATCCGCTCAAGATCGATGGGATCACGCAGGCGATTCGAAGTTCTTGCCTGGGGACTGCGCTCAAGCCGACTTATTCGTTCGTCTCGATCACCGAGATCTCGGAGTACGTTCCGACCATCGAGCAATACAGTGAACGCTTGCGACTGGAAGGGACCAGCCCGGACGATCCGATGTTCGCCGCGAAGGTCAATGCTTACTCACAGCGTCTTCCGGCGATGAACCAACAGCGGATCTACCCGGAGTTTCCCAACTACCCGATCTGCTGTTTTTAACCGATGAACAAAATCCGCGACCCGCATGCCAACTGGTTTCTGCTCCCCTTCAGCGAGCGGTCGCGACTGATGTCCGAACACGCGACCTCGGGAATCAAGTTCGCGGGCAAAGTCTCGCAACTGATCACTGCCAGCACCGGTTTCGACGAATGGGAATGGGGTGTGACGCTGTGGAGCCGGTCACCGGAGTATATTAAAGACATCGTTTACACGATGCGGTTCGACGAAGCTTCTGCACGATATGCGGGATTCGGGCCGTTTTATGTCAGCTACATCATGTCGGCCAAAGAGGCACTGACGCATCTGCGGATTCTGGAGCAGGAATAATCGTTTGCAGGAACCTGTAGGTCGGCGGCAATAGACCTACCGATGAAGCACTTAGGCTGACATCTTGTAATCAGCTTCTTCTGCGACTTGTTCGTTTGTTGTCGTTTCAACTTGAATGTTTTTCAGAATCCGTTTTCCATCTCGCGTTAAGCGGTAACAAAGGCCGGCGTTGCGGTCGACGACGTCGATTTCGAGCAGGCCTGAGGCGACGAGGCGGCCGTGGATCTTGCTGACCTGGGCTTCGTCCAGGCCGAGCGTATCGCCCATGCGTTTCTTCCAGGGCTGGGTGGCGCGCTTGCGACCTTCGGTCGGGTCGGCGGACTCGCCTTCAGCGGGATCAGGCGCCGGAGTTGGATCAACATTTTCCGTAGTTTCTTCGGCAGTGTCCTGCGCGTAACACGCCAGGACCTGTTCCCAGCCGTCGATGCCATCGAGAAGAAAGAGGTCGTCCATACTGAGGTGTATCGACCTCCCGGGACGGCACGATCAGATTGGCCTGCGTCCCGCGCAGGATGCGCACGACTGTCGAATTGCGCGTAACCGAGAGCGACCACGTATCGGGAGGAGCTTCGCTAATCGCTACAGCTTCACTTTCGCGAGACAGTCGTGATCCCGAATGAGATTTTGTACGTTATATTGATTGCCCTCTGATCGTAGTGACAGTTCACCGGAATCTTGGATGAATATCGAACGACTTTTTTGTGATTCGTGTGGAGCGCCGCTGGAGATTCCAGACGGGGTGAGTTTTGTTACGTGCCAGCACTGTCGGACTAGTCTGCAAATCAAACGCGATCAGTCTGTGCGTCATCCGCAAAAACTTGAGCCAATCGATCAAAAACTGAACACGATGTCGAAGTGGCATGAAGTGGAAGCCATTGATCGCAAGTGGGAGATGGATCGTAAACAGCATCTCAATGAAGATGAATCCATTCCGACACTTGAAAATGCAAAAACTTTTCGAGTCGCGGCAATCTTTTATGGGTTAATGGCGACGGGTGTTGGATTAGCTTTCACTTGGCTTGCCCCGATTCTGGGCATCATAGTTTTCATGGGAATCTGGGGAGAGTTCATTCATCGTTCAAAACTTGCAAAGAGTTATCTAACCGCAGAAGCAGAGTATCTCCAGGCACGGCAGCGCGCGATTGATTCCAAGTCAGTTCAAGTTGAAACAACGTAGATAAACCAGGTAATTAAAAAATGTCCCTCGAACGAATGATCTGCGATTCCTGCGGCGCACCACTGGATGTGCCGGAGTCGGCGAGATTTGTGACGTGTCGTCATTGCCAGACGCATCTGCGCATACGGCGCGACGAGAGTGTTCATTACACCGAGCAACTCGAACAGATTGAGCAGCACACGCGGAAGATCTCGGAGCGCCTCGAGAATGTTTCTGCTTATCAGAAAGTCGAAGCTCTGGATCGGGAGTGGATGATCCAGCGAGAGGGATATAAGACGTACTCAAAAAATGGGTCTCAGATACCATCGACATTCGGAGCGGTCGTTGGCGGAATCGCTATGACAATCTTTGGCATCTTCTGGATGGCGAACGCCTCGCGTCACTCGTCGGGAATGGCCTTCTTCGGCGTCCTCTTCATCGGTGCGGGGATCGCGATGTCGGTCTATCAGTTCGCTTCTGCGATCAGGTATCAGGAAGCCGAATCTCGTTATCATCAACGTCGGGCAAGGTTGCTCGATCAAGCAGATGAGTCACTTGATTTAAGAAACAGAGATTGACCAGTCATAGATTTGAAGATCAAACTGCTCAAGCAGAAACGATGATCCGACAAGTGTTATCCATCAGCTGATGAATAACGATTGGACGCCCCCATCCCGACGTCATCGTAGACGGGCGGTTCGTTGTGGCTTGCTCTCCGTGAGATCCATGCGACTGATTCTGCGCATGGAAAAAGCTTCCGGAACGAATTCCGGAAGCTTTGAATCGTTGCTGAACTAACTGGAAATGGTTAGTTGGGCAAAGTGAATGAGTATTGGTACTTCAGCACCATGAAGAGGAGGGCACAGCCGATGACCAATGCAGCGGCAGCGACACCCAGCAGGGCTGTGTAGATATCCATTGTGGGAGGAGGCGCTGATGGGCCTCTATCGGAGTTTCGACGTGACATTGTCGCCTTTCTCAATTATGCCGCTCTTGACTGGGGTCAGAATCGTGCCCACAGCCGTGTCCGGTGTCAGGTGTTTGATTTTGATTTTACCGAGGTATTTGGAACTCTGTGGTGTGTCGTAACCGGTGCGGTAGACGTCGAGCTCGTGGCCTTCGACGAGACCGTCATCGCTGCCCAGAGAGATTTTGACGAACTGGACGGTGCCGTTTTTGTGCTTCTGAGTTTCGAGAACGAGGCCTTCGACCTTTGGTGGAGGATCGAGTTTGGCTTGATAAGCGGCTGGATCTGTTTCGAGATCATTCAGACGAACGACCCGCTTGAGATAGGCGGTCTCATTGAGAAGTTGGTTGTACTTGTCTTCGAGCGCAACCTGTTCAGCCTGGAGATTGAACAGGTCCGTGCGAGCAGTGATCAGTGCTTCGTTGGAATCATCGAGCTTGATGTGCAGTTGCTTGTTCTCGGCACGTTGAGCGAGGGCCTCGTCGCGTCGGAAGCCAGCCTCATCGGCATTGATAGCAACCAGTGCGGTGGCTCGCTGATAGTCACCGGTGACGCGGTCATAGTTGACTTGGAGGTTATTGCGTTCCGTGGTGACGTCACGCAGCTGGGCCTGAACTGCAGCCTGGGCAGACTCTGCATCTGTGGCGCGTTTGGTCTCGGCGTCAAGGCGACTGTTCAGGAAGGAGACTTGTGTGTCCATTTCCTGATTCGCCTTCTTCAGATCGTCAGCACGCTTCTCAGCGACGACCTTCCAGCTCTGGTGATACGAGTAGACCGTGGTCGCAAGGGCTGCGAACATGATCGACAGCACGATCTGAATAACAATCAATACCTTGCCGATGAACGACATGCCTGGCTCCTGCACCTTCCAGTTTTGACACGTTTGTCAGGGACTCTACGAAGGCGATAGGGTAGGAAGTGAGCAAATGGGATTTTGGAAACATCCGTGTCGTAAGTGTCGGCATCCGGCCTTAACTGGATTGATCGATGAGTTGCTGATTCCGGTTTTCCAGACGAATCAGGTTCCCCTCGACCCGCATAATCATATCTCGAACCTGATTTTGAAGATCAGACAGACGCTGACGTTCGACCTTCAGCTCATCGAGTTGTTCATGCTGACGGAAAACATCCTGACGACGCAGTTCGGCTTCTTTTCGCTTGGCCATCGTCTGGTTGTTGATTTCTGCGGCTTCTTGAGTCTTCTGTTGAATGAAAGACTGAATCTGCGCGAGTTCCTGGTGCTGATTATTGTAAGTCTTTTCCACGGCGGCTTTGTCCTGAGCCACAATTTGCAGATAGGCGTCTGCGGTAATTGGTGGCTCCTGGATCGCCTGCAGGGCAGCATTCTTCTCGGCGGTTACCTTTTTGTAGGCATCGAGCAGAGTCTTTGCCAGCAAGGGTGAGGTCGAGATATTCTCGCCCGTCAGCACCAGTTTTGATGAATACGTCGGATTTTCACCGGGCGTATAATCGAAACTGGCTTCTTTAAGCTCGGAGGCCATGGCGCGATAATTCGGAAATGCATCGAACCACCACACCTGCAGAATCGAGAACGTCAGAAACGCAATCGATGAGATGGTGATGAAAACGGCCAATACTCGGCTGATCGCCTGGATCATAAGCATCTTGCCCAGAATAACACGACATGACTTAGACAGAATTGTCTTATCGGAGAAATCGCGAACGAAACTCTCAGACGGGAACGCCAGACACAGCGATCCACCTCTCCAACATCGGACAGGCCCGCAATGTCAACGCAGTCAATCTATCCTATGGCTATACTTCAAGAAATGTCAATTCGGAAATGTTCCTGTTCACCGGGTTAGGGCAAGTCACAAGTCTGTAACGGTCCTGCCGATCGCGCCGAGTGGGATGAGTCCGACATGTTGCTTGTGGTCTCAGATAAGAGAGCAGACTGGAACGTAGAGCACGCGGAATGGAGCAGAGTTTGCGGAGAAGAGAAGCCAAAAAAAATGACGGCGAAAGGTTGAGTCAGGAGGGAGAAGAAGGCGTGCAGATGTGGCAACGAATATTCACATGATGATTTGTACCGATTCTAGCTCTCGTTCGCGGTCGTACTTCGTCTCTCAAATCATTCTCCCGCTGTGTTCCTTGTTACCTAAATTCTTCTCCGCGACCTCTGCTCCACTCTGTTACCTCTGCGTTCCAGTCTTCTCTGCCAAGGGTGCAGACGCTGAGGAGGCTTGCAGTTTGCCGTGGCCATGACTCTTAGGCAGGAATAGGCTCCCCCCAATGTTATGGCGGTTTCAGTCGGCCTGGCGGTAGCGAGGTTGGCCATCCCAGCCGAGCTTGCGGTGCAGCGTTGCGTAAAAGCTGTGACATGGCAGGCGAACAAGCTGGAAGTCGACCTTGGCGGCTCTGACTTCGACCAGATCCCCGTTGGCGATGGCGACCGAGAACTGACCGTCCATGATCGCGATACCGCCGCGAGAAGTTTTCGCGACGCGGAACTGGTAGAGGCGGTCAGAGCGGTCGACAATCGGGCGGACAGTGAGTGTGTGAGGACAGATGGGAGTGATGACGAAGGCGGGCATATCCTGCCGGAGAATCGGACCTCCTGCGGAAAGGCTATGGGCCGTTGAGCCAATCGGCGTGCTGATGAGGACGCCATCGCCGGAGTAGGTCGTGATTTTTTCGCCGTCAATGGACAGTTCGACATCGATCATCGCCAGGGGAACATCGGAGCAGATCGCGACTTCGTTCAGGCCGAGAAATTCGCTCACACCAGCCGAGGTGTGGATTCGACACTGATACATCAAGTGATTGGTGATCTGATACTTGCGCCCCACGATGGAAGGGAAATCCATCTGGAAATCATCCATGGTCGCGTCTGCCAGGAAGCCGAGACGCCCCAGGTTGATGCCAAGGACTGGGACCTGGACTTCTGCGAACTGCTTGCAGGCCCGGAGGATCGCCCCGTCACCACCGACGACGAGGGCAAGGTCGGCCTTCTTGTGTTCGTCTTCAAGAGCATCAGTCGTTGCCATGCCGATGAGTTCGACGCCGGGCTGGCTGTAGAGGAAGTTCTCCAGGCGTGCAGCGGCCTGCTGAACGTGACTGCGCTCGTCTCGGGCAATGATCAAAAGCCGCAGGGGCTTACTGCTCACTCGATATTCTCCCAGAAATTGAATTATCAGGCATTATCAGTCTTGTGTAGGGTCCGCTGTGCGGACCATCAATACGCGATGTCACCAGAAAAATCCATTGTACTTGTCATTACCTCAACAACACACGCGGGATTGAAGGCCGATTCATGGTCCGCACAGCGGACCCTACGAAAGAAAGTCGAATCCTCAGTAAATCAAAAAAAGCAGCCAACGGAAAGACCCTTGGCTGCTTTTCTGGCTGAGAATTTGAGGTCGCTGAGAATCAGGCGGCTCGACGCTGTTGTTGAGCAGGGAACTGCAGGACCTTGCGAGAGAAGCAGGCATCGACGGCATTCTGCACACCATCGACGACGCGTTCGAGTTGATGAGGCGTCAGTTCCGGGAAGATTGGCAAAGCCATGATTTCGTGGCAGGCTTGCTCTGCTTTCGGGAAATCGCCCTTCTTGTAACCACAGTATTCGAAGCACTTTTGCAGGTGCAGTGGGATCGGATAATACACGGCACAGCCGACTTTCTCGGCAGATAGAGACTTCAGCAGAGCATCGCGCTGGCCGTCTTTCACGCGGATGCAGTACTGATTGTAAACGTGATTGCGGTTAGCTGCATGGAACGGCTCGATGAAGGCCCGGCTGTGACCGGCTTCTGCGAACGCCCGATGATAGAAGGCGGCGTTTTCCTGACGACCCTGGCTGAATTTGTCGAGGTACTTGAACTTGACGTTCAGCACAGCAGCCTGAAGAGCATCAAGACGGCTGTTCATACCGACTTCGACGTGATCGTAACGACCGCGGTCACCGTGGACGCGGAGGCGTTTCATACGGGCAGCCAACTGAGCATCGTCGGTCGTGATCATCCCGCCGTCACCGGCACCGCCGAGGTTCTTGGTCGGGAAGAAGCTGAAGCAGGTGATCGTGCCGAGGACGCCAGACTTGCGACCGTAGTATTCAGAACCGATCGCCTGAGCTGAGTCTTCGATGATCGCAATGCCGTGACGCGACGCGATGCGCTGAATCTCTTCCATGTCAGCACATTGGCCGAACAGGTGAACCGGGATGATGGCTTTCGTGCGAGGCGTGATCGCTGCTTCGATGGCAGCTGGATCGATGTTGAAGGTATCTGGCTGAATGTCTGCAAAGACGATTTTGGCGCCGACTCGGTGAATGCAGGAAGCCGTGGCGAAGAAGCTGAACGGAGTCGTGATGACTTCGTCGCCCGGGCCGATGTCCAAGGCCATCAACGCAAGGACGAGTGCATCCGTTCCGCTGGCACAACCGATCGCAAACTGGGCATCGACATACTTGGCGACGCTGTCTTCCAGCATGGTGACGTTTTCACCCATGATGAAAGTCTGTTTGGCAAAGACTTCTGCAACAGCAGCCTGGATCTCGTGAGACATCGACTGGTACTGAGGCACGAGGTCAATCAGAGGCACCGGATCATGGTGCACAGTGGGGTGAGAAGAGACGGACATCAGCGACTCCCTTCGCGACTATCTAGTACCGGGTTCATTGGTGGTGTTGAGCGGGTGACGTGAGACATCTTGTCATGCGTCATGGAAAATTGGTCGTGAACGGCCCAATCGCTCGATCAATCAGTGGAAGCTATGCCTGTTGAACCGTTTCGTCAACAGGAGTTTCACAAGATGATTTTCTGGAACGGGCTGCTTTGTAGAAATGTCAAACTGACATTTTCAGGCTCGCTTCCTCTCCTCATTTCTGAAGACGGAGCTCGATCCAGTAGAGTTCAATGGATTGCTGACCCGGGATTTTCGCAGGCTGGAGGGTGAGGGTGGCAGGGCCTTTCTCCAGATTGATTTTTCCAGACAACCAGGGCTTGAAGGCTTTCATGTAGGATTCGCCCGGTCGCGGGACGACGTCGTCCTGTTCGCCAATGAGAGGGGAATCGTGAGGTTCGTCGATGGTTGCAGTAAAGGAGTCATCGCCAGCTTTGATTGTGATGGCAGTCCCTGTGTTTTCCGCAGGGCAGCAATAGTGGAGGATGACATCGTAAACGCCAGCCGTTTGGACATCGAGAGGATAGGAAATAATCGCGTCGGTCGATCTCCATTCCGTGATGTAGGAGCAGTTGGCGTGACGTGACGACCGTTTGACATCGCCAGAAAGGGTCGCATCGCGAGCGGGAAGGTGAGTCACGGGGTATTCCGGGTAACCAACCGGGAAAGGGCGTGATTCTTTCGGGAGAGGAAAACCGGTCTCTGATTTCCATCCGACGAGCCCTTTCATCATTGAGGCACGGATCTCTGGCTGCTGATCGTTGAGCTTGTGCATCTGAAGTTTGTCGTTTATCCGGTCATAAAGATCCCCTTTTTCATCGAGGATGTAAGACTGGTTCCGGACACTGACTCCCTTTTGAGCGGAGTAGAGTCGCCGGCCGATCGGCGTGGATGATGTTTGAGTCAGCATTCCAGACAGATCGATTCCGTCCAACGGCTGAGCCGGCGTGGCCTCAATCCCGCACAATGTCTTCAGCGTTGGCAAGAGATCGATCGCGCCTGACAGTTGGTCGAGCGATCGTCCTGCAGGGATCCGCCCCGGCCAGCGAACATAGCAGGGGACGCGAACGCCTCCTTCATTTGTACTCCCCTTTCGACCTTTCATGCTGGCATTGTATCGCCAGCTGTTCGGGCCGTTGTCGCTGAAGAACACGATAATCGTATTCTCGTCGAGGTGCTTTGAGGCCAGCATTTCGAAGATGCGGGCGATCTGGTTGTCGGCGTCTTTCACCATCGCA
Organism: Planctomyces sp.; assembly: GCA_005778225.1. Taxonomy (GTDB): domain Bacteria; phylum Planctomycetota; class Planctomycetia; order Planctomycetales; family Planctomycetaceae; genus SXPC01. The sequence continues at coordinate 18,184 of SXPC01000255.1, forward strand.
AGCGCAGCGCGCGTGAAATCAATGCCTTCCTTTTCCGTCCCCTGGTAAAGACTTGCGAGCTCTTTGGGCATGCTGTCGTAGAGCGCTCGATCGACCTGCATCGGCGTGTGCGGGACGCAATAGGCAAGATAGGCAAAGAAGGGCTTCTGCTGTGAAATCGAGTCCTCGGCGAACGCGATCATCTTCGTCGTGAAGTCGGTCGTGACGTGACCCTCGCCGCGAATCAGGTCGGTATTGTGTTCGAGTGGCGGGCTGAAATACTGGCCCCAGTGCCCGGAGGTGAAGCCATAGAATTCGTCGAAGCCCTGGCCGTTGGGATGATACGGATATTGGGTGCCGTTGTGCCATTTACCGAACAGACCAGTGCGGTAACTCGCCTGTTTGAAAACCTCTGCGATCGTTTCCTCGTCGGGATTGAGACGTTCCTCTCCGACGGTCACCCCATGGACGCCGCTGCGGGTGTGGTAGCGACCGGTCAAAAATTCCGCCCTCGTCGGGGCACAAAGCGGACAGACGTAAAACGAATCGAGTCGGCCCCCTTCTTTAGCAATTCGGTCGATGTTGGGAGTCTGGAGGTTCTTGTTGCCAGTGCTGCTGAGGTCGCCATAGCCCATATCGTCCATCAAGATGACGATGACATTCGGCGGGCCGGCCTGAAGTGGAGAGGCTGCGACGACTGCGAACATAGCGGCTAAACAGGCAAACCAGCGAGTGAGCGCAGACATAATAGGAATCCCCGGAAATCATGAGAGTACCACCGGGAGGGCGAGGCTCCGTTCGAGCCGCTGTCCCGCGTTGCATCGCAATATCAGCTTAGCGATATTGGGCGACGAGCAGAAGTTTCGAGAAAAGCCCACTTCAATGGGTGTCTGTTGCATCGCTGTTGTTTCGCAACGCAAACAATCGGCTCAGACGGAGCTTCGCCCTCTCTATTTCGCTGCAATCGAAACACAAAATGCAAGGCGTCAGTCGTATTTCGAGGCGTCATCGCGAGTCAAATCAGAAATCCTCTTGATGTGAAGCGGGAAACTTCGCTAGAACTCTCGTTCACACAAGATGATGTGGACAATGATGTCCTTCTCACACGATACAGGCAAGGATGCCCATGAATTCCTGGTTCGCAAAACTGCACCCTGCACGACTGGCTTCGATTCCTGCTGACCAAGTCTATGCCCGCTTCGTCCATTTGCTGACGAAGACAACTCGCTCTGCGGTCTTCTGCGGCTTCGCTGTCGGGTTGATTGCGTTGTGCCAACTGGCCATGCTGGTCGCAAGCTTCGGGACGTCTCCGATGATCGTCATCGGGTACGGCGTTGCATTCTGCGTCGGAGCAGCTCTCGCGAATGTCGTAAAAGTATCTCGTGGGATTGCCTGCCTCACGCTAATCGCGACCGCCTGTCTGGGACTGATGATTATTCCGCAGCTGGCTTTGATGGCGTCACTGGCTCCGGTGGTGATCATTCCATGTGCAATTTGCCTGTCGTTGATTCCAACAGGATTTGCCTGCTTGAAACTTGTCTTTGATTCAAACAAGACCTCCCCCTCGCTGGCCGGATGTGCGATCGGACTGGCGGTCTGTTTCTTCCTGGACCCAGTCACCTTTGGACTTGCTGGGACATCACTGGCTGCTGCAGCGCTGCTGGCAGTTCATGCCTGGATGACACGCAACGCCAACGCAGAACCGGTTAGTTCTGTTGTTAAAGGTGATTTTAGTGGTCTGGCTGCAGCGGTGTGTTCGGGGATCGCCGGGGCCGTCGCGATTCGCTTTGTCGCTCAATTGATGCCGCCCGCTGCCTGGACGATTGCATTTGAATTGACTGCGTTTTGTGGCTGGACGGCGTTTGCGATCTGGGCTGGTAAGAATCAGGCACGTCGACAGGTGATGACACTGGCCGCCGCTCTGTGTGTCGTCGGAACGCTGGCTGCGTTTCCGTTGTTCGTGGAAGCATCGTTGGCGATCAACGGATATGCCTCCTGGTCGGTCGTTTTGTTCGCAGCTCGTGGTGTTGTTATCACGTCATTGATGGCTGCTGCAGGGCTGTTGTTCGGCTGCTCGCTATTGAATGCGACGTCAGAGAAGTTTTCGATCCATTCGACCGCCGGTCGCCTGTGTTGTCTTTGCGTGGCGTTTCTCTTGGCGAAGATTGGAATCATTCCCGCTGTTGGCGTTGCCGTGACGGGTGTCAGCGTGACAGGCTGTTTGACCGCTCTCGTCTGTTGGAAATACTCGCCAACGAAACTCTTCCAGCTGCCTGCGATGCGTCGCAATGCTGGACTGGCTTGCGGCGCGACAGTCTGCGGGCTGATGGGGTATGTGGTCGTCGCCCAGACTTACCAGCCTCAGATGGTGACAAATACGCTGTTTTCGACCGTCGCGTTTCAGGCCTACCGTGCTGGTGTGCCGCTGTCTCGAATCTCGGTCATGAATGATGCTCGAACGACAGATGTCGTCGAAACCGCGACAGGAACATTCTCAACACAGGTCGTGCACGGCAGTCAGTGGCAAGTTCGCAAGAACGGCATCATCGTCGGAGCGCTGAGCACAACCCCGCTTGTAACGCCGCAGAGTCCCGCGGATGTCGTCTCTGCGGTCCTTCCAATGTTACTGCACGAAGGTGCCCGCGATGTCCAGATCCTAGGAGCTCAGGCGGGAACACAAATTCGTGCCACGCTGGCGTTCCCAGTGACGACTCTGGAAGTCGTCGAAGGTAATTCACAGATCGTCAAATGGCTCAAAGAGCAGGCTGAGACCACCCAATGCGGGCTCGATCTGAATGACCCCCGTCTGACGATCAAGGCGGTCGATCCAACACTTGCCAACATCACGGGCTCCAAAACTCAGTTCGATCTGATTCTTTGCAACACTGATCACTCGGCATTGTTCGATGCCGCTGGCGGGATGACTTGCGAATACTATCAACATGCTGCCAAACGACTGAAAGCCGATGGATTCTTCGCTCAGCGATTCCAGATCGCCGACTATGGTTCCGCCGCGATTGCGACACAGCTGGCGACACTGAGCCAGGTCTTCAAGCAGGTCTCCTGCTTTGAAGTTGCCCCGGGAGAAATGCTGCTTCTAGGAACCAATTCGGATTCCGGTTTCTTACGCGGCAATCTGCTCGAACGAGCCGTGAAGTCGCATGTCCAGAATCTGCTGGCAGAAATCGGCTGGGACCCAGCGATCCTGTTCAATCTGGCTTACGTCTCCAACGGTGGTGAGACAGCAGAAGCCTTCCAGACCGCGATCGCAAAAGCACGTCTCAACACAGCGACTTCAGGGACCGCGATGCAGATGTTTCCTCGCGAACTGATTCGCTGGGCGGATAAACGCAGCGAGCTTCAGCGTGAGTTCGCAGCCTGCTCTCTGCACCTGATTCGTCACCTGGAAGTTCTCGCTCAGGATGAAACGATCGCCCAACTCGGCGAACAGCTTGATGACGTCAAGAAGCGACTTACCGATACCAATAAACGCGAGCAACTCATCGCGTCTCACCCCGATGAGCCCTGGTTGTATCGAACCGAGATCAAGCATCAGCTGACCGAGAATCCTCGCAGTCAGATTGTCCCGGTCAAAGGGGAAGGCCTCAAGCGAGTCGTTCACCAGGCGGATCATCGACGTCTGGACTATTTCGAAGCTCTGGGACGCTGTCTGAATCAATCGTCAAGTTCAGAGGCTGATTACGTCGAGCTCAAAAGCTATCTGCAGCCCTTTGACCCGCTTGTCAGTGAGTTCATTCACCCGGAACTGGCTCGTATCTGTCAACAACGTGGCAGCGAGTATGCTTATGAAGAGTTTCTGCATCGCCTGCATACGATTACGTTCTCGCCACGTTCTGATCGGTCTGTTCGAGACATTCATCGCGTGATTGAACTGTTGTCAGGCGACGAGCTGACCGAGGTCAGTCCGGCACAAAAATATGACATCGCCAACGCGATGCTGGAGATCCTGAAGTTCCGCTGGGATCTGCGAGCCAGCCAGCCACCACTCAAAGACAATATCGTTCTCAACGATATCTCTAGTTCGATTGACTCGATCAACATCGCGTTCGCCCTTCTGGAACGAACGTCCGTTGAGCCGGCGCGAACCACCCAGCGTTGTGAGTTCGTCAAGAAAGAGCTCCTGGCACCGCTCGCCGACTATCGCATGGACCTGATGAACAAACAGGCCAAGCCCAAACTGCCGACGCCATAAAAGAATTTTCGATCCACCAGACTACAAATAAAAAAGAGGGAAGATCAGTCTTCCCTCTTTTCATGCGCAAGTAGGATTCGTACACCCGGCGATGCTTACGCAGCATCGTTTGATCATCTTATTTCAAAGATGACAGGAACGTGATGAGATCGAGAAATTCCGAAGGTGCCATGGCAGATCCCAGACCTTCGGGCATGCTGCTCTGGCGGAGCTGGGCACGCTCTTCGATCTCTTCGGTCTTGATGGTTCGCTTTTCCTTGCCATCAAAGATGACGAGTTGTTGCGGAGTCTCCTCGACCAGCAGCCCGGTATACTGCTTCCCTTCGGTCGTAATGACCAGAGTCGAAAGATACTTCTCTGCGACTTCCGCATTCGGATCAATGATCGATTGCACGATCTTGAAGCGGTTCAGACGCTCGCCGACCTTCGCCATCGAAGGACCGAAGGAATTCTGATTTTCGATCGAGTGACAGACGTTGCAGTTGCGGGTGAAGACGCTGCGACCATTGCTGATGTTCCCATTGGGAATATCGGCCAAAGCCTGCATGGCCTTATTGCGCGCTTCTTCCGGCTGCTGCTCGCGTCCAAGTAGAATCTGCAAGTACGGAACGGCCTGAGCGCCTTGCTTATCAGTCGCGATGATCTCGTTGAGCAACTTGGTCGATTTCTCACTCCCCGCGCCGATGTTTCCTTTCAGGAACTCGCCACGCCAGACACTCAGGTTGGCCCCGAGGGCTGCTTCTGCCGTGTAGTTGACGTAGTAATCATCCGGGGTGATGTTGACCGCATCGAGCGAGGCTGTCATCGCATCAAGTGTCTCATAGTAACTCAAACCGCGGATCGCTTCCGTACGAACACGTGGATGCTGGTCTTTGGCGGCTGTCTTGAGAAGATCCAGGCTGCCAGAAATCTCCTCTCGTTCATCTGCCAGAACCCGGACGGCAGCAGCTCGGGCATTGAAGTCCTCGGCTGCCAGAATCTGCTTGAGCAGCGCCGCATCAACCTTATGGAACGCCTGCTGAGTCCAGAGGACTTCCATGGCATTCTTCTCAAATTGTGCCTTGCTTGGATAATCCTGTGTCATCCACTTTTGAGCAACGGCGAGGACTTCTGCTTCCGGACGTGACTGAATCTCACGTCGAATCGCATACTGCATCCGCCATTCATAAACACCAAGCTGCTTGAACAGGTCTTCGACAGATTTATCCGCCTGCGTGATCGGCTCAAGCAATGGCTTGGGGTTGTAAACGAGACGATAAACACGACCGTGAACGTGATCGCGGTTCGGATCCCGCTGGCTGTACTGCATGTGTCCGATGAGTGGGTTGGCCCAGTCGCCGAACCAGAGTGCGCCGTCAGGACCGATCAGTGGATCAACCGGACGGAAGTGCTTGTCGGTCGATTTGATCAGATCAAACGGCGTGTTGCGGTCATTGGGGTTATGACGGACACGGGTTCCATGATATCCGCCGCCCGAATCCTTGATCTCCCAGCGAGGCAGACCGTTCATGTTGATCACGCAGGCGTAGATGAACTGCCCTTGCACGTCATCCGGGAAGTGACGTGAGACGAGGAATTCACTTCCGCAGACAGGACGCATACCTTCGGTATCAAAGACCGCGTTCAGCCCCTTACGACCCCGGTACTGCATACCAGACAGAGGCGTATCCCAGTGCTGGCTGGCACCGGTTCCATCGCCACAGATCCCTTGCCCCCAGCCGGTGAAGACGTAGCACCAGGGATTACCATAACCGGGGGTATTGAAGTGAGTAATTTTCCAGGTACGTGGATCGAGAACGTAGCAACCGGACGAACCAAAGTTGCGAAACGGTCCCCAGGGAGTTTCGACCGCCGTGCTCATCGCGACCCCTTCGAGCATGTGCAGTTTGCCGCTGTGGCTCATCTCGAAAGCACCAATCGAGTGGTGTGTATCTTCGGTCGCAAAACCATCGAACATATGAATGATGTCATCGGCTTTGTCGTCGCCGTCGGTATCCTTCAGGAAGACCAGGCGAGGCTGATCGGTGACGAGCACACCACCATCGAAGAATTCAAAACCGGTCGGGCAGTGAAGCTTGTCGTAGAAGATCGTCGACTTGTCCGCTTTGCCGTCTTTGTCGGTGTCTTCCAGGATTACCAGCTTGTCGGCTGGCTTGGCGTCACCTGGTTTCCACTGCGGGTAGCTCGGCATTGTTGAGACCCACAACCGCCCTTTGCTGTCGAATGCCATCTGTACGGGCTTGGCGATTTCTGGAAACTTCGTCTCATCAGCAAACAGCTTGATCTCGAAGCCATCGGGAACGGTGCAGGTCTTGATCAGTTCATCCGGTGGCAGGATGCGAGGACCAGCGGCTTGATCTTCCGAATAAGCTTGACGAGGTTCGCCGAAGCGGGTTTTGGGTTCGAACAGGTCGCCTGTCTTTGAGTCGTCAGGTTGTTGAGCAACATGCTTGCCCTGCGCGATGTCCCAGACATAACGATCTCGAACAGCCGCCATATTGCGGATCTTGGCGAACTCAAGAGGAAACGTCTCTGTATCCCAGGTCCGTCGCCCACCGTAGACATACCAGCCGTTGAGCATGCGGTAGTCCTGCAGGTGAACCCAGGACTTGTCGTTGACGGCAGCTCGGAGTTCTTCATTGATCGGAATCTGCGAGCGAATCGGGACCATCGCGTGGAACAGTAGGCGCGAGACCGCCAGATCGCCAGCTTCGTTGACGTGCGCACCGTTGATCGTGTACTGCGGGCCTGGCTGTTCCGAGAAGAGTTTGTGAGAGGACTCAAAGACATCCACAAACGGCAATTTTTCCTGAGCCGCAAATTCGCGAGTGGCTTCTGAGTAAAGCTTCAGATTGTCATTGATTGGTCCGCTCGCGGGGAGGTAGCGATTCTCAGTCTCTTCGAAGGCAATCGGGGAAATGATGACAAACTGCGGCGCCTTGTTGTTCTTCGAGTACTTGCGTGTCATTTCCGTCAGATATTTGCGATAGTCCGATTGATATTTCTCAATCCCGCCTGGGCCTGCGTAGGATTCGTTGTATCCGAAGAAGCAGAAGAAGACATCCGGCCCGAACATCAGCAGCGGGTCGTCAATCTTGTCGTAATCGCTGGGACGCTGACGAATCCCGACTTCATCGGCAGGACGAGCGAAGTTGCGGATCACCAGTTCTTTGTCCGCAAAGTGGGTCTGCAGCATCGTTTCAAAATGGCCGAAGAGATTCATCCGCTCCGCCATCGAGTTTCCGACGAACGCGATCTTCTGATTCGCCTGGAATTCGAAACGCTTTGCCCCCTCGGCGGCTGTTTCCGTCGACATGGAAGCATAGTCAGCAGGAGTCTTGTTCTTCTGGAATCCATCGAAGCCGTACGGTGTTGGATTGTATGGCCCGACAAACGCGACGTTTGCATCGCTGGGGATCTTCAGATCAAGTCCCCAATAGACCGCATTGACGACCATGCGTCGTAGGTCTTCATTCACAAGATCGCTGGCAGCCCCCATCGTCGTCACAAAGATCTTCTGGGACTTTCCAGTTGACGTTCTGACTTCGCGCGTCCAGGCGATCGGCATCATCGGATCGTTGACGTCTTGAGTCTGCTTGTCGGTCGAGCGAGGCTTGCTGCGAACGACAGGTGCAGAATCAGGCGTCATTCCGTCGAGGACCTGCCCTCGCATCAGGATGGTTGCATCCTTGGGAGGATGGGCTTCGTAGACATCACTGTCGCCAAAAACCTTGGTTACGCCGTTGAGAATCGGGCTGCCTTTTGCCGAGGGCTCAATGATCCCCAGTGTGGCTTCCGACTTGTGATTTCCCCAGTGGCTGACCCACTCTTCGCCGAGGACGGTTTTGCCCCAGCGGTTGAGGTCGGCATGTTGCCCTTTGATGCCACTGAAGGCGTGCGTACTTGTCCGAAGGCCGATGACAGGAATGCCACGGTTCATGGCGTTCTTGAAGCGAACGAGTGTTTCCTCCGGCCAGTTGCGGAAGCGGGTCAGTATGATGACGGCATCGGCAGAATCGAGCGCCTCAGGATGAGACAGGCTTTTCTGATTCTTGGGATTGATCGTCCCATCGTCATTGAGAGAGAAAAGGACGGTCGTCTTAAATCCATGGCGCTCGCTGAGGATCTTGGCGAGCATCGGCAGTGATTCTTCCGAGCGATACTCTTCGTCTCCCGAGATCAGCACGACATGCTTTCCGGCACCGGGACCTGAGGATGGCGGGAAGGAAAGATGGTCCTGTGCGAGCAGCTGTCCGGCAGATGCAACGCAGACAATCAGCGCAAAGACTCTTCGATACAGTGTTTGCATAGAGGCGGCCTTTTTTGATCAGGGCAGAACATTGTCCAGAGACAACGACAGTCTGGCAGGAATGTGCTATTAAGGGCGGGATAAGTCGCAGAGAGACGCATCAAGTATCTTGAATGCTATTGTGAACTTCAACGCCGAGATCACAAAAACTTATCAACTTCAGCGAAAATACACGCCCGGAGAGCGACGGCGTGCAGGTTTAGGCAAACGTCAGCTCAAACTGAATTTGTTCATCCGGCACGATGAGATCA
>SXPC01000256.1 GCA_005778225.1 Planctomyces sp.
AAGGCGGTCGGGGATATGGCGCTGTTCATGGTGTCGGGGAATCTGACGATCGATCAGGTGCTCGACCCGGATCGCGAACTTGCGTTCCCGGCCTCGGTGGTCGATCTTCTCGGCGGAATGATGGGGCAGCCTCCCGGAGGGTTTCCGGAGAATGTCAAACGAAAAGTCCTGCGTGGCGAGCCTGGTCTGACCCAGCGTCCGGGAGAATCATTGCCGCCGGCTGATTTTGAGAAGGCCGAAGCCCATCTGCTGGACCTGCTGGAGCGGAAGCCGACGAAGCGGGACGTGTTGAGTTATCTGCTTTATCCCCGCGTCTTCGAAGACTACGCGAAGTTCCAGAAGAAATACTCGGACGTCAGCGGTCTCCCTTCGCCCGTCTTCTTCTATGGTTTGCAACCGGGGGAAGAGTTCTCGGTCGATATTGAAGAGGGGAAGACCTTGATCACGAAGTACCTGACGATGAGCGAGCCGTATGCAGATGGCCGTCGTACGTTGTACTTCGAACTCAACGGCCAGCCACGCGATGTGACCGTGCTCGATCAGGCGCAGGGAGTGACCCAGAAGGAAGCCCCGAAAGCAGACAGCGAGAACCCCAAGCACGTCGGAGCAGGGATGCCGGGAATGGTGGTCGCCGTCGCGGTGAAAGTGGGGCAGACGGTCGCGAAGGGGGAGAAACTGCTTAGTCTAGAAGCGATGAAAATGGAGTCGACCGTGTATGCCCAAGCTGACGGCGTGATCGAAGAGATTCTGGTCAAGCAGGGGACGCAGATTCAATCAGGGGATCTGCTGATCCGGTTTGCATAGCATTCTGGGGCTATCGATTGGCGTCGCGTTCGGTTGCCTTGGGGATGTACTTCTGGGCTTTGTTCTCGTCTGCCTTCTTGGTTTCTCGGAAGACGAGAACAGAGGTGACTCCAACGACCATGATGATCAGGACTGCTCCGATCGTCGCAGCGAGGGGCTTGCTGATTTTCCAGCCAAAGACTTCTTCCTCGAGGACCATCTCGTCCTTCTTCGGCTTGCGTTTCCCGGAGCCGGTTTTGAGGCCCCCTTTGGATGCTGGTGGTCGTCGGTTGAGGGAAGAGGCGTTGGCGCGGGACGGGAGGCCACCAGCGGGGCGGCGAGTTGTCGTCGTGCGATTATTGATACCGCGGTTTGTATCGCGCGGTGTGAAGTCAAAGTCATCGTCGGTGAGGGCGGGTTCTGCTTCTTTGAGTAGTCTCAACGAGGCGAGATCCTGACCAATTTCCAGCAGTGAGCCACAGTGAGCACAGCGGGCTCGATAGCCTTGCATGCCAGAGCGAAGAGGGAGTTTTTTCTGACAGGAAGGGCAGGGGACTTTTCCCAGAACGCCTTTGGAGACAATGCCAGTGAAGATGGCTGAGTCGAGGCCGAGCGCGGACGCTGAGGATGGAATGTCATCATTGATTGTCACCGCTGCTTTGGCCGCTGCGGGGCGAGAGCGGTTGGCGGGCAGGGCAGTATCGGAGTTCGTTGTGAGCGATACGCCAGGTGCTCGAAGGGCAGCGATAGCCGCGTTTGCGAATTCGGAGTTGCTGGAGTAGCGTTTGTCCGGCTGTTTGGAAAGGGCTTTGTGAATGACCAGCGAGAGGGCTTCGGGGACCTTGGGGTTCACTGTGTGAAGCATCGCGGGCATTTTGTTGGTCTGGTTGACCATCGTCGCTGAGGCGGTCGGGCCTTCGAGGGGCGCTTTGCCGGTGAGGGCTTCGTAGACGGTGATCGCGAGCGAATACTGGTCAGCTCGACCGTCATAGTCACTGCCCATGACGATTTCAGGAGCAACATAATTCGGAGTTCCGACAACGAAGCCAGCAGCAGTCGATGCCGCAGAGCTTTTCAAGCCTGCTTTGTCGGCGGCATCGTCCATGATCTTGGTCAGGCCGAAGTCGCTGAGGTACGCATTGCCATGCTCGTCGTACAGAATGTTGGCGGGTTTGACATCGCGGTGAATGATGCCCTGGTTGTGCATGAAGTCGAGCGACTTGGCGACTTCGCGCAGCCAGCCTTCCAGCGACTCGACAGGCATTGGCCTGGGCTGGCCAGTCGCATCCAGCATGCGGTCGCGAAGAGTCCCCCCTGAAAGGTACTGCATGACGACATACGGGAGGCCATCCGCGGTGCCGACATCGATAATGCGGACGATGTGCGGGTGGGACAAGCGAATCAGCAGCTGCGATTCCTGAAGAAAGCGGCGACGGAAGTCTTCGTCTTCCATGCCGGCACGCATGGGGACTTTGATGACGACCGTCGTTTCAAGGCGATGATCGAAGGCTTTGAACACAAACCCCATACTGCCAGAGCCAAGCTTACTGGTCACTTTATAGCGACCATCGGCAAGGTCCAGGCCGACGAAGTCCATGATTTGTCGTTCCTTCGTTGTCATCGTCGGTACGCCAGTCAGGGTTGGCATCAGGGTCTTAGATCGACAATGTTGACGTGTGTGGAATTCGTCGCAGACCTCCACGATGTCTGCGGTCTCAGAACGAAGTCGCATTTGTCCTGAATATGCTACGGGGATGACAGTCGTGATTCCAACACTTAACCTGCCATGTTGATTCAAAATTCATGCTATCAGGCATGTGTTAAGGTTTTGTGAAGATTGATTCTGTTCATCTGGAACCGTTTTCGATTCCATTCGCCAGCATTCATAACTTCGATCATGATTAGTCGAGCGAACTTACGCCGGATCGTGCATCAGCGTGACAGCATCAAAGTTCTTCACGATTTCTTCAAGTTTGCTGTGGTCGATCTGGCTGTTGAGTTTGACGATCAGGACGCCTTGTTCGGTTCCGGCGACCGGGAGGGCTTTGCTGCATTCCAGGTCATGCCCGACCAGTTCTGCGCGAACCCAGGCAGCGTCTTCCAGGCGATGCAGGCGAATCTTGCACGTCTTCCCCATCGGGCGCAGCCAGATTTTCAGTGGCTCGACTTTCGCGAGGACTTTTTGGATTTGTGAGCGGTTAGCAGTAATCATCGAGACTCCAACCTGAGGCGTGATTGGTGACAACGAACTTCGTATTGGCGGAGATGCCAATGCGTGGACAAAGTTCGGGTCATAGCCAAGCTACGTCGCCGGTCGGCTGGAATGTGGGCGCAAAAAAACAGCCTCACACGAAATTAAAACTTTGACAATTCCGGACTGCGCGTGAAAAGAGCCTGATGCTTGGAAGCATCAGGCTCTTAACCAGGTGATCGCAATTTCGATTACTTCTCGTCGTCAGCCATCAGGTAGCCAGCGGTGACAAGTTCATACTTAACGAACTCTTCATCTTTGAAATAGAGCTTCAGTTCTTTGGCGGCGGCTTCCGGTCCATCGCTGCCGTGCATCAGGTTGACCTGGCGAGACTGACCGAAGTCGCCGCGGATCGTTCCGGGAGCAGCGTCTCGGGCATTCGTCGAACCCATCATCGTGCGGACGACCGTGATGGCTTCAAGACCTTCGACAGCAACGGCGATCGTTGGGCCGCAGGTGATGAAGGCTTCCAGTTGCGGGTAGAATGGCTTGGAGACGTGTTCCGAATAGTGTTGCTTGGACATCTCGGGAGTGATCTGCAGCATCTTGAGGCCGACGACCTTGAGGCCTCGGTCTTCCAGACGGGTCAGCAGTTTGCCGCAGAGTTGTCGCATGACGGCGTCAGGTTTGAAGAGAATGAGAGTGCGTTCGAGACCCATGAGTTCCTCGGGGGTGTTTGGTTGGTTGTTGGGTGAAGATGTTTAGGTTGAAGAAATTGAATAGTGGAGCGGTCGTCGTACTCTATGTTTTGATTTGAGTGAACGCACAGGGGACAGGGAGTTGTTTTCCTGAGAGGCCTACCGCGTCGTTCACTCTCGTCTATTCGACAAGAGTGAACTCCTTGCTCTCGCCCGCTCGCCTAAGAGTCGGCTTTCATCAGGTCGACGAACTGGTCGAAAAGGTATCGGCTGTCGTGTGGACCAGCGGAGGATTCCGGGTGGTACTGGACGCCGAAGGCCTTGAGACCTGTGTGTTCGATGCCAGCGACGGTGTTGTCGTTGAGGTTGATGTGAGTGACCTGAGCCCCTGAAGGCAGAGTACTTTCATCAACGGCAAACCCGTGATTCTGGCTGGTGATTTCGACGCGCCCGGTCTTCTTATTCAAGACAGGCTGGTTGGCACCGCGGTGGCCGAATTTCAGTTTGTAAGTCTTCGCGCCCAAGGCCAGTCCTAGGAGTTGTTGACCCAGGCAGATGCCAAAGACCGGCTTTTTGCCGAGGAGGTCTTTGATGGTGTCGATGGCATACACGAGTGGCTCGGGATCGCCGGGGCCGTTGGAGAGGAAGACCCCGTCGGGATTCAGCTTGAGGATATCCTCTGCAGTCGCTGTACCGGGGACGATCGTGACTTTGCAGCCCGCTTCTGCGAGGTGGCGAGGGATGTTGTACTTCATGCCGTAGTCGACCGCGACGACATGGAACTGCTTGCCGTCTGCATTCTTGCCGCCGACGGGGATGGTTGTCAGTGACGCGAGTTGATTAAGTTTTTCGGTCCACTGGCGAGTTTCGCCGGGGACGACTTCTTTGACGTAATCGTGGCCGACGAGTTTCGGGGCGGCTTTAGCTCGGGCGATCAGTTCTTCATCGCTGATCGACTCGGTCGTGAGGACGCCGGTCAGGGCGCCCTTGGTGCGCAGTTTCTTGACGAGGGCGCGGGTGTCGATCCCCTGCATGGCGATGACGCCATTTTCTTTCAGGTAATCAGACAACTTGCTGGTCGAGCGGTAGTTGCTGGGAAAATCGCAGAGTTCGCGGCAGATGAATCCGCGCAAAGCGAGCTTGTTGCTTTCGACGTCCTCGGCATTGATGCCGTAGTTTCCGATTTGGGGATAGGTCATCGTCACGATCTGTCCACAGTAGGACGGATCGGTCAGGATTTCCTGATAGCCGGTCATGCTTGTGTTGAAGACGACCTCTCCGCTGATTTCTCCGGTGGCACCGAACGACGTTCCGCGGAAAATAGTCCCATCTTCAAGCCCCAGCCGGGCGATGAAATCGCTCAACGCATTGCTCCTGTAAAGTGGCCCGTGTCGCCACTGTGTCCTGTCGTGGTCTGATTGACCACCGTGTGCCCGCAATTCCGATCAAACGCGGAAATCTTACCACTCCAGATGCCAAAGAAAAACTCACTGGCCAAAGAAAAAGCGACCAAACCGTCATGAGACTGGTTTGGTCGCTTATCGTGAGTCGGTCGTGTGAGGCTCTGCTTATGCGAGAGCCCGTAACGGATTAGCCACGGGTGATCTTCAGGCCGCTGAAGTTAACAGCACCGTTGGCATCTTTAGAGATGACGTTGAAGAGGTCTTCAAACAGGTACTGCAGACGGCTGGTCTTGATTGAGTAGAAGTTGTGCTTGCCGTCGCGACGAACTTCGATGACGCCAGAGACTCGCAGCAGGGCCAGGTGGTGGCTGACTGCTGGTTGGCTTTGCTGGAGACGCTCGCAGAGGGCCGAGACGTGCAGTTCGCCTTCGCGGAATAAGTAAGCCAGGATGCGGAGACGGGTTTCGTCAGCCAGGAGTTTGAAGACCTGAACGAGGTCTTTCTCGAGATCAGTTGGCAGGCCCGTCATAGGTTGTTGTGGAGCTGCGACTGGGGCAACAGAGTTGACGGCCAGAGTCGCTGGGTTTTCTACGATCGTAGACATTGGAACTTCCTGTTATGAAAAGAGGTTATCTGTGAAATGAGGGGCGAGGTTTGTTGTTCGACCTGTGTCGAACTGGTCTTACCTCGGTCCCTTCAATATATTTTCATTTGACAAAATGATCAAGATGTTATTTGCACAGATTTCGGAAAATATTTGGGGATATTTTCGTTCGTGTGACGTACTAACTCGGAGACTTCGTTTTGCGTTACAAACTGCTCCGACCAGTTGGCATTATTATCAGATCGGCTTATGAATACGTCAACGCCTGTTGTTTCTATTTCATCGACATTTCACAAAGATAAAGATTGTGTAAGTGCCATTGAATAAACATGTTAGGGGCTGCGACGTTTTGCCGCGTCGGAAAACCACACCTCTCGCCCATGCGAATCTCACACTAGATGTCGAAGATTGTAGATGCTTTTATGAACAAAAAACTGTCTAGCTTCTGCGATTTATCTAACCGCTCAGCTTTGGTGACTGGTGCGGCCAGTGGTATCGGGCGGGCCATTGCTCTTGAGTTAGCCGCAGCGGGTGCTGATCTGTTGATCCACACCCGGGCATCTGTTGACATGCTATCGCAAACAGCAGACCAAATCGCATCAATGGGGCGACATGTTACGACGGTTTTGGGGGACTTACGCGACGAAAGCGTCCGCGACGGCATCTACGCATCAGCACGTAAACACTTTCCCCGCCTTGACATCTGCATCAACAACGCTGGAGTCGACTTGCTGACTGGCGACTTAAAAACTTCTTCCTATGAACAGAAACTGCAGCTTCTTCTTGAAATCGACGTCACCGCGACTGCCTTGATCTCACGCACCTTTGCAGCAAAATTCCGCGACATGGGGCACGGGGTCATCCTCAATATCGGGTGGGACCAGGCCGATCGCGGCATGGAGGGGGATTCGGGGGAACTTTTTGCCACGGCGAAGAACGCCATCATGGGGATGACTCGCTCTCTGGCATGCACTTATGCTCCGGAAGTGCGCATCAACTGCATCGCCCCGGGCTGGATTCAGACCGCCTGGGGCGAAACCGCTAGTGACGTCTGGCAGAAACGGGTCATGGATGAAACCCCATTAAAGCGATGGGGGCTTCCCCGTGATATTGCCCAGATGGCCCGTTTTCTAGTTTCTGAGGAAGCCTCCTTTATTACGGGGCAGGTCATCAACGTGAATGGTGGCGTGGTTCGCTAAGATAATCGTGAGATGACGAACTTCCCCCGACCCTCTGAACTGGCGAAACAACGTGTCCTGTTTATTACTGGACACCTAGCCTCCTCGTCGGTTCGCGACATCTCATCATCGCTGGCCGATAAGTATGGCTTCATCGCCGACGTGCTCGAACTGGGGATTTCGGTGGCGGCTTTGATTCATGTCGACTGGCTGCTGCGGAAGCTGCCGGTTGAATTGCCTGGGGTCGACATGATCGTCCTGCCAGGCTGGGTGCAGGGGGAAATCACTGCCGTCTCGGATCGATACCAGATTCCGGTCTATCGAGGGCCGAAGAACATTCTCGACCTGCCGGAGTATTTTCAGCGCGGGTCGAAAGCCACGCCAGCGCTGACGACATATGACATTGAGATTCTGGCGGAGATCAATCACGCACCCCGAATGTCGGTTGAGCAGATCATCGTCATGGCGGAGAGCTATGCGGCTGACGGGGCGAATCTTATTGATCTGGGCTGTATACCTGGAGAAACGTGGAGTGAAATCGGGACGGCCGTGCGCGAACTGCGCAGTCGTGAGTTGCGGGTTTCGGTGGATAGCTTTGACCGAACGGAAGTCACCGCTGCCGTCGAGGCGGGGGCGGAGCTGGTCCTCAGTTGTAACGGGACGAACATCGACTGGGCAGCCGATCTCGACGTCGAGTGGGTCGTGATTCCGGATGACATTCGAAATATCGACACGCTGGAGCCAACGGTCAACCGCCTGCAAGCAGCAGGGCGACGATTTCGACTTGATCCGATCGTGGAGCCGATCGGGTTCGGGTTTGCAAATTCGCTGGGACGTTATCTGGAGACGCGTCGTCGTTATCCAGATGTCGAAATCATGATGGGGATCGGGAATCTGACAGAACTGACAGAAGCAGACACGGGCGGGATGAATCTGCTGCTGGCCGGGTTTTGTCAGGAACTCGGGATTCGCAGTGTCTTGACGACGCAGGTGATCAACTGGGCGCGATCAGCCGTGCGTGAGTTCGATCTGGCAAGGCGTCAGACGTGGCATGCCATCCAGAACAAAACACTGCCGAAGCATCTGTCGTCGGACCTGGTCATGCTGCGGGATCCTAGGTTGGGAGATCTGAGCCCCGAGCGGCTTGCGGAGTTGTCGGGGGAATTGAAGGACCCGAACTACCGCATCTACAAATCGAGCGAGTTATTGCATCTGATGAACCGTGACGGACATTGGCAGGGAGTCGACCCGTATCACCTGTTCGCCCAGGCGATAGCAGCCAGCCCGAAGCCGATGGATGCCAGCCATGCGTTTTACCTGGGATATGAACTTTGTAAGGCGATGACAGCGCTGACGCTGGGGAAGGCCTACACGCAGGATGAGGCGCTCAACTGGGGGTTCCTGACCGTGCCGGAGAAGTCGGTGCATGAAAAGAAGGTGGGAACGCACAATTCGCGGAGAGCAGCAGGGGAGATGTCGGAGGGGGATGGTTAACGCAACGGCGCAAAGGAAAGAAGCTGCCTTTCTCTGCGACCTCTGCTTCACTCTGTTAGCTCTGCGTTCCAGTCCTCTCTTCGGGAGAATCTACGGAAGTCGCTTGTCGTGGAGGAGTCTGGCGTCGTACGCTTTGGGGCATGTTGCCATTGACGATCGAGATGTTGGATGCGGGGCTGCGGCCGGTTGAAGCAGCGAAATCGCTGTCCGGGTTGCGTGGGTTGATTCTGCTGGAGTCGGTGACGTCGGGCGGGGTGTTG
>SXPC01000257.1 GCA_005778225.1 Planctomyces sp.
AGGTCGATGAACTCGGAACAGTCCGCGGCGAAGTCGTCGAGACAGATGGACGTCCTCTCAAGCATGGCCGAACACTCGTTGCCGCCTTGTTTCGTTGTGAAACAGAGTTCGTGCGAGGCTTGTGGTTCAACCAGCCCTGGATGCGACACAAGCTTCCCGTCGGCTCGCATTGGCTGATTTCCGGCAAACCGAAGCTCAGCAATCGTCGCTTTGAATTCACTCACCCGCGACTTCAGGTTCTCAACGCGGATGACTTGGATGCCCGCGGCGAGATCCTGACTCGCTACGGCCTGACAGAAGGTCTTAAACTCGATGAACTCCGACGGATCATCCGGATTGTTGTCGATGAGTACGCGGAATTCGTCACCGATGCCATGCCTCCGGAGTCACTCGAACAATGGAACATCCCGCATTTGCGCGATGCCATTCGATTGCTGCACATACCGCAAACCTTAGACGACTACCAGCGCGGGACCTCGCGCGTCATCTTCGACGATCTCTTCCAGTTCGAAGTCGCGGTCTTCCTGCGGAGACGTGTCTGGGAACGCACCCGCCCCGCTGACCCAATTCCCCTCAACAGCAAGATCGACCAGCGAATTCGTCGCCTCTTCTCTTTCGACCTCACCTCCGGTCAGAACCACGCGATAGACGAGATCGTATCGGATCTGTCTCGGCCGACAGCCATGCACCGCCTGCTTCAAGCTGACGTTGGTAGTGGAAAGACCGTCATCGCGATCTATGCCATGCTGATGGCGATCGCGGTGAAACAGCAGACGGTTCTGATGGCCCCGACAGAAATCCTCGCGTGGCAGCACTGGAACACACTCGATGCGATGCTCGCCCACTCGCAAGTCAAACGTGTTTTGCTCACTGGCAATATCGGACGGGCCGAACGACAAGCCGCATTGGAAGGGATCGCGTCCGGCGAAATCCAACTCATTGTCGGCACGCAAGCCGTCATTCAAGACAGCGTCCGCTATCGCAATCTCGGACTTGTCGTGATTGACGAACAGCACAAATTCGGCGTCATGCAGCGCAGCCGACTCACCAGCGACGAGCGATCGCCACACGTCCTCGTCATGACAGCGACACCGATTCCCCGCAGCCTCTGCCTGACGCAATACGGCGACCTGTCTCTCTCGCTGATCACGGAGAAGCCACCGGGTCGACAGCTCGTCGTCACCAGTCGAGTCACGACGCCTCACGAGCAACGCGAGATGTGGGACTTCCTGCGAAGACAGCTCGAACGTGGCCGTCAGCTCTATGTCATCTGCCCGCTGATCGAAGAAAATAAACAGCTCGGCGTCGGCTCGGTGGAACAAGTCTTTCAAGCCCTCTCCCAACGCGAACTCGCGGGGGTTAACATTGGCGTCCTCCACGGCCGTATGGAACGTGATGACCAGAAGCAGGTCATGCAGCAGTTCCGTGAAAATAAGGTGCAGGCGTTGATCTCGACGACCGTCGTCGAAGTCGGCGTCGACGTCGCCAACGCCACCCTGATGTTGATCGTCGACGCTCAGCGCTTCGGCTTATCGCAACTCCATCAGCTGCGCGGCCGGATCAGTCGTGGCAAACACAAAGGGTATTGCTTCCTGCAGTCGATGGTCGAAAACGAAGAATCGCAGACTCGTCTGGAAATCCTCGAACGCTGTCCCGATGGCTTCAGCGTCTCGGAAGAAGATTTCAAACTGAGAGGCCCCGGCGATATCCTGGGGACAAGACAGCACGGCCAACTCCCGCTCCAGGTCGCCGATTTAACGCGCGACGCCAAACTCCTCGAAGTCGCCCGCAAACGCGCTGAAGAGATCGTGATGTCAAAGCAGATCGACAGCGAAGCCTGGGCCGCCTTCAAACGCGAAGTCCTCGACCGCTTCGAACGTCTGATGGACCTGCCAAGAACGGGGTAGGTCCCAACATTGGTGCCGGTGATTCTTCGAACCGCACCAAATGGACTCACATCGACCGGCTAACCAACCACATCATCCAGCCGCGAGATACTCACCAGTTGATCCAGGCTGACGAGAACCTGATTGCGATTCGATGTAATCCCGTGCTGCCGGGTTTCCAGAACATAGCGTTCGCGTGTGCTGGTGGAATCGCGCATGTCATGCACATCCGCGTCGATGAGCACCGCATACTTATGGTCGTAGCGTTCCAACTTGCCGAGGTAGATATACGGCCCCATCACGTCGAGGACGACATTCGCCCCGACGTACGCGTCTAATAGCGTCGACTCAACCTTCATACTTACTGCCGACTGGCTCCATGGAAGGCGGTGGGGGCACGGAAGCAGTACTTGTCGTGGCTGGACGTGATGGTTGTTCGCCAGCTCGACGAACACTGTCATTCACATCGGTATCGATGCCTTTGAGCCCTTTCTTGAACTCCGTCACGCCTTGTCCCATGCTCCGCATGACTTCTGGCAGACGCTTACCGAACAACAGCAGCGCGATCACGCCGAAGACGACCATTTCGGGCCAGCCAATATTGCCTAGGAATGGCATTTCAAATCTCCTTGAGAGTCAGCGTTACTTGAGTGTGAGCAACCAAAGTCAGGTCGATGTCTTCGGGTTAGCTGTTTGTATTACTATTTTCAAACTCATCCCCCATGCCCTTGAGGCCCTTTTTGAATTCGGTCACGCCCTGGCCAAGGCTGCGCATCGTCTCTGGCAATCGCTTGCCAAACAGCAGCAGAGCAATGACACCGAAGACAACGAGTTCAGGCCAACCGATATTGCCGAGGAATGGCATTGCTAACTCCGCGTCCTGAAAGGACAAGCAAACAAAGGGGGGAATAAAAGGGCAGGAATGCTAGCTGTTCTCAACTTTGTTCGACGAGCCATCCGTGGGGCGCGTGTCGTTATCGTCTTTCATTCCCTTTTTGAATTCCGTCAGGCCCTTGCCCAGTGAGAACATGGTCTCTGGAATTCGTCGTCCGAACAGGAGCATGACGATGATCAGGAAGATGATGATTTCTGTCGCGCCAAATCCCATGTGGGATCCAATCAGGCAGGAGGGTAAGTGGGAAGGATATCGAGAACGGAATTTCGCTCTGAGGACTAGGTCGTCTTAATGTATTCTGATTTAAACTGAAATCCATCAAGTCTTTGCAAACATAAACAGTTCACAACGCAATTTTCTCATGAACCAACCTGCTGTCAAGTTGTAAACAAGTCTTGGCGACTAATTCACCAAGACTCATTCTGGTCAGTTCGATCAGGGACGCTGGACGGACGCCCTCGCTCAATTCCAAGTCATTTTTCTGCCAGCAGATGCAGCATTTCGAGTTGCTGAATGACCCGCAGAAGCAGCCCTTCTTCACTCTCCTGATTTCGAGCAAATTCTTCGCACAGGTCGACCATGGTCTCGCCGCGCCAGAACTTCTGCCCCATCAACCGATCATACACGCGCTGTTGAGACGTCGACAACGACGACCGATCGAGCATCTGCAGACTTTTCCACAGCCTGTCATGCGACGGTTGCTGGCCGACGCGTCGGACCCAATACTTGGCATTCCAGAAATCCCCTTCCCGCCGGTGCATGATGGTATGCCACGCATCGCAAGTCTTGTCCCCTTCACGACTTTGAGACGCCGTGTGCGAACGGTCGAGTTCGTCGATCCACAGCCATAAACCTGCTTCCAGCGCGATCCGTTTTGTGGAGTCTTTCTCAAAGGAGAGCAGAGCATCGCGACATTCTCGCTCGCACAAGGGATGAGTTTTTGAGACATCAAGCGCAGTCCCGTCCAGTCGCTGAAGGCCTGCCAACGTCACGCCAGCAAGATTCCAGGGGGCTTCAGCAGATGCACCAGTGATGCCAAGTGACGTGGCGACCCGCTCTTTCCAAGACAAGGACTCGTAAGCGCTAGTGATGCCTTCCGCTTGAACGGTGATGCGCATGACAAGTGAGAACAAAACGGCGACCAAACGAGG
>SXPC01000258.1 GCA_005778225.1 Planctomyces sp.
AGAAGGTGCCCGAAGGGCGGATGAGGGTGAGCGATAGGCAACTGTTCGATCTCAATCTCATAACAACCGCCAGGCACTTCTTCAAATCCCGCCCAACCTCTCCCCATTATGTCCGTTTCCCCAATCTCTGCAATTCAACCACATCAATGCCCCTCTTCCTTCACCGCATCATCCCCCGATGACGAGACCGCGATCGATTCATCAAACTCCCGCTCTTCAACCGGCGGATAAAGCATAATGTCCCCATGGTCTTCCGCCTGCACAGCCCGAAACCCATGGTGACGCAGCAGCTCCAGGATCGCCAGAAACATCCCGACAATCACACTCCGATGCGATACCTCTTTGAACAGACTATGAAACGAGACTTCCTTCTGCTCCTTGATCCGATCCGCCATCATCTTGATGTGGATGTGCAAAGGCGTCTCATCGAATTTGATCCGCTCATGCTTCTCGATGTGCTTGATCTTAATCACGCGTGACAGCGCACTCACCAGATCCCACAGCTCGACATCTTTGATGTAATCCAGCGACTGCGGCCGACGACTGGAAGGCTTGCTGCTCTCCATGCGTGGATAACGATCAAGCCACACATCCGCCTTCGCTTTCAGCTCCCCAATCGCAGACTGAAACTGCTTATGCAGCATCAGCTGAGCAATCAGCTGCGAGCCCGGCGACCCACTCGTCGTTGCCTGTTCTTCTTCGACCACTTCTTCCGCCGCCCGTGGCAGCAACTCGCGGCTCTTGATCTCCAGCAGTGTTGTGATCATGACCAGAAAGTCACCGATCTCATCCAGCGCCAGGTACTCGAGCACTTCCACATAGTCCACAAACTGCTTGACGATCAGCGAGATCTTCAGATTTGTGGCCGACAGTTCACTGCGCTTCACCAGGTACACAAGCAGATCGATCGGCCCCGAATAGAGGTCCATCTGCACACGATAATTTGCTGGAGCTGGGGCAATCATTGCCGGTTCACACATCCATGTCGAAAGGCAAGGTACTCAACCCTCACTCTATCGACACCAAACACCCACCCCAGCCAGCAACCCCGAATCAATCGTTACAACTTAACACAATCATCCCTTCTCCCCCCGGGAGAAGGTGCCGAAGGCGGATGAGAGCATCGCGCCTACAAGCTTTGTGTACGAATAGGACACTCGAGGGCAATGTCCCGCTTCATTCCGAATCTCTCAATTCAACACTTCCGTCGACGCTGTTCTCACCGGCAGACTAACCCCTCGATCGTCCGCGGCAATCGTCCGATTCGCCGAGACACCTCTCAAATCCGCCAGCATCGAAAACCCGTCTGGCTCATCGGGATAAAGCCCGACATGGCGCTCCAGAGTCGCGATAGCTGAACTTCTCGCACCCATCTGGTTTTGTACTTGTGCCAGATAAAGCAGCTGGGCCGACCCCGGATGACTCTCCATTTTGACAGCCGACGACAGATAATGCTCACTCATCGCCCACTGTTCCATCCCGGCGTGAGCCAACCCAATCTGCCAGTACAATTTTTCCTGCACTCCGACTTCATCCCGACATTCTCTCAGCCCACGCTGCAGGACCTCAACGGCTTCCTGATGCCGCCCCAGTTCCTGGTAAAGCGACGACAACTCCACCGCAACATCCGAAACAACTGGCTTCTGAGACATCGCCAGCAGGTAATCCGAAATCGCCTCATCATGACGCTGACGACGCTGCATGATCTTCGCATGCACCATCAACGCATCGACGCGATATGGGTCGAGCTGCAGAGCCGACTCGACAAGTTCGAGTGCCTTCTCTTCGCTTCCTTCGTCATGCATGATCTTTGCAAGTCGAGAATAAGTGCGTGCATCACTCGGAGCCAACTCCTTACACCGCATCAATTCACTGACAGCAGCCGCATGGTTCTTCTCTTTGGCCAGCACATCCGCCAGCTGATAATGGTTACCAGCGTCATTGGGATTGATGCGAATCGCCTGCTCGAGCAACTGACGTGCTTCACACAGATTCCCAGCTTGTTTTGCCTGCTGAGATAATGCCTGCTTCTGATAACAGTCACTCGATCGCTTCGCCTGCTTCTGATCGACCATCCGGCAGCCACAAAGCAATACGATCCCACCGATCAAACTTCGATTCATTAATGATCGGAGCAGTTTATCCATCCGTGGATCGCTCTGGTAGGGAAAATGAGTCATCTCTTCTGCAGGGATCGGCTATGTAACTCATTCCCATTGAGCCGGATAGAGCGAATTTGATGCGTTTGTCAGAAATGCATCTTCCCAGAACGTGGCTGCCCCCGCAGTCTACCCCAAATTCCGAGAAACACTCCCCAGGCGTCGCGCGAAACCCCACCCTACGAAACTAAAGCTTCGGCTTAACTCGTTCAGGTGGACGGTTCATGTTGTTCATCCGCATCTCTTCTTCCAGCAACAACATCGGACGATTTGGGTCCATCGCCTGTTGGTTCGGAATAACCATCGTCCCCTCACGCCACTCCCAACCCAGCGGCTGCGACAACTCATGCTTGGCGATCAACGCCCAAGGCGTCCCTGGATGATCATCAATGACCCGCTGCAGATACTGGCGAGACAGATCCACCTGCTTTTTCACCTGCGGACCAGACTCAACTTTATCACTGGGAATCAGCCGCCACTGATTGAATTTCTTGGGATCAGAAAAAGTCTTCGGAGACGACTTCATTTCCGCCAGCATCACGTTGTAACCAAAAGCCCTCGCACGAATCGCCAGCGCCCGTCCGAGCGCCAGATCGTAACTCGCCTGCCACCGAGGCTCTTTAATCGCATCTCGGTACTTCACTCCTTGCTCCAAAGCCGTCAACATCTGAGTCAGACGATAATCGAGCACCGCCAGAGGCTTCTGGGCTTCGGTCAGTTCCGTTCTTAAAATCTCGTCACGATCCGCCCGAAATGCCACCGCAGGCGCCTCAATACGTTCCACGGACGACGCATTAATCGCCGCAATCAACGCCATCTTCGCAGGGTTCTTCTCAACTTCCGCGCGAATCACTTCCACAGGTCGGTAATCCGGCTGGTAAGAACGCATTACCGCAGGATCGAAGTTGTATTCCGCCTTCGAATCGTCGGTAATCATGTAGATCCCGCCCGATTCATTACACAGCCGAGCCAGAGCATAAGGTCCTTGAGCGGCCGACAGCCGTTCGAGCGCCAGGTTTTGGCTCCCCCAGAAGGGAAGATCGAGCAGTTCCTGATAGAACGATTCAGGCCCCTGATCGACATCGACCGGTCCAACATACCCGTCAGGATACGTCCAGTCGACCACCCCTTTTTGCTTGCCAAACATCGACGCGTGGCCAACACAGTAAACCTTGATCCCGAATCGACGCGTGATGTCGATCAGTGGTTCGAGCTTATTCATGTCATCGCCACGCTCGTCGGTGACAATGATGATCGCGATATTCCGACGCTGCTTGGTCTTATAGGCCATCCACTTGTTGATCGCCTGCTCGCACGCGGTAAAAACCATCTCTTCGGTATGGTCAAGATCGATCGGGATCTTGTTGATGGCTTCCAGCAATCCATCGATTTTGTCCGTGTCGATTGGATCAGGAGTCAATACATTGACCTGATGCTGAAACGTCACAGCAGCTGTTTTTAATGCACCTTCCGAGCCGACTTTCATCAGACCAAGCTGATCGTAAACCTTCTTCATTCGCTGCGAGATGTCTGCCCGTTGCTTAATCAGCGAGCCCGACGCATCAAATGCCCAGATCACCAGCGTCGGCTTGTCCTTAACCATTCCCGCAATTTCAAAAGCCAGTCGATCCATCGCCCCTTTCACGCCACTCACCCGTTCCGTCTGACCTGCGACAGCCACCTTCTCGGTCAATTCGGCATTAGACGGCTGAAAGATCGGAATGGAAGTCGGCATATCGACTTTGAAATAGTCATTTCGGATTTCTCGTTCGACCACATTTCCTGGCAACGCATCCCCGGCATGCATCGTCGCCGCCAAAGCACCACTTCCACTTCCCAGACTGTTCGCTCCACCGCCGCCAATCTGATCGGAGGCTTCGCTGGAAAATTTGAACTCCTGGAAGTCAAACTCCGGCTCTTCGCTTTGCTTTTCGATGTCAGATTTGACCAGCAGTTTCTGCGTCTGCTCGATCGTCACATGCGTAATGCTCGCGAACGCCAGCAGCAGCCCGACGTGAACAATGAAGCTCATTCCCCAGGCTTTGACCTCTTCGAAACGCAGTCCTTGGAGTTTCGCAAGCATGGTTCGCATGAATGTCTATCCAGTACGATTTGTTGTCAGCGGAAATGATCGGAAGATGGGATTTTGCGGAGACATCACTCCACGTTAATATAACCCACACAAACTGGCAGATGTTCGAGATTTACTTCCCTCAATTTCCAGTATAGCATCCTAAGCTGCGATGTCATCAAGGTTTATTTCAAATGGAGCGTCTGGAAATTCCAACCTCGCCACGCCAACATACCGTCAGTTCCACTGACGGAACTCCCCTCGCAGTCAATACTTGGGTCCATCCTGACGTGGACGCGTCTTCCCTCACCGGAAGTCCCGGCTCCCGACACCTCGTCGTCGTCCACGGAGCCTGCGAACACCAGGGACGTTACCTGAAATTCGCGGAAACCTGTCACGAACACGGCTGGAACGTCACGACCTTCGATTTCCGCGGTCACGGCCGATCCGCTGGGCCACGCGTCGATATCGCCTCGGTCGATGAATACATCGAGGACCTCAAAAGCGTCATCGAAAACACCGCAGCCACGCCCCAATCAGTCTCACTGATGGCCCACAGCATGGGCGGACTTGTTGTCAAGCGGGCTTTGCAGACAGCAGCAATCCAAGCCAATCGAGTCGTCTTCAGCTCGCCTCTGGTTGAACTCGCCATCCAGGTCCCGACCTGGAAGCTGACACTCGGCCGCCTGCTCCTCCACATTGCCCCTCGCACTCGCTTCAAAAATAATATCTCAGCTGAGCAGTTGACCCACGACGCTAACTCCATCCAGGCACGTCGCAAAGACCCGGACCTCCAAAATTCCGTCACCGCCAGCTGGTTCTTCGCGACTCAAAAGGCCCGCCAGAAGCTCCTCGCGGAAACGTCGCAGTTCCCGGTCCCGGTCCTGATGCTGCAAGCTGCCCAGGACGTCATTGTCTCACCCAAAGCATCCCGTCATTTCTTCGACAAATACTGCGCCAGCAATCCACGCAGTCGCTTCGTTTCAATTGAATCGGCTTACCACGAAGTCTTGAACGAAACGACCCGTGACGAAACCATCGATCTGATGCTGAACTGGCTGGATGAAACCGAATAAAGCCAGTGCTGACGGACTATCGCCGACAGACTATCCTAAACGCGGCCGAAGCTTTTCAATCGTCTCGCTCACGCGAGCTGCCCCTTCTCGGAAGATCGCGATTTCATCCGGCTCGAGCTGAGGACGCAAAACCCGCTCGATTCCTTTGCGACTGATCACTGCAGGCAGTGACAGGCAGATGTTGCTGACATCGTAATAGTTATCGATCAGCAGACTGACTGGCATCGTATGCTTGAGATTGCGGGCAATCGACTCGGCAATCGTATAGGTCGCACCCGCGACTCCGTAGTTCGTGTAGCCTTTCTGGGCGTAGATCGTCATGCCTTCCCGTGCGGTGATTCTCGCCATCTCCAGGCGTTTAGAGTTCTTATCGATCTGCTCCCCACCAATGGTCGCCCCCTTGAAAGCAGCGACCTGATTATCGCCATGCTCACCGACGACATAGGCCCGAACGTCATCCGGGTGAATGGTCAATTCCTGCGAAATCGCCGCACGAAACCGTGCACTATCAAGCAAAGTCCCCGTCCCCATCACACGATGAGAAGGGAAACCAGAGAGCTGGACCGCGAAATACGTGATCACATCGACCGGGTTCGTCACGATGATCACGCTGGCTTTCGGACTAAGCGCCGCCATCTCCGGAAGGCGTGATTTCAGCCGATCAAGATTTGACTCAGCAGCCGCGTAGCGAGAATAGTTATCAGCATCATCCGCCGGAACGTGCGTCGAGTCGCTGAAGATCAGGATGTCTGAATTAGCGGTTTCTGCAGTATCACCGGCGTAGACTTCTGTCTGATGTTCCTCGAAGGTCGCGGAGTGGATCAGATCGAGCGCCTCCCCCATCGCAAAATCGCGACGACGCGAAACGAGGACGAGCTCGTTTGCAAATCCTTTAAGAACCAGGGCATGTGCGATCGCGCAACCGACATTGCCAAGTCCGACGAGAGAGATCTTCATACTGGGGAATCCTTCACCACAACTGCGAGCCGCACATCCATTCTAAGCGGTTTGCCTCAATTCTCACAGGGATGCTCGCTGACATGTTTTTCGAGTCAGAGGATCGACATTCACCGATGGGATCGAGCCCAAATCCTCGACAAAAGTCCTTAATTCAGAAATTTCGAGAACACTGATCAGAATGCCTCTTGTGTCCACACCGGGCTGCGGTATCATTCCGACCTCTGATCCATTACCGGCGGAGACCTCCTTTCGAGAGTCTCCTATAAAAATCGGGCTATTGGATTGCTGCAGGTCCAATGGTTTTTTAGTGACGCAAGGTTGCGTCCCGCTCATTAGGTCCTGTTCCGTGTCAGGACCTGGCTATTTTTCAGCTCGCTAGATCACAGTCTGCGCGCTGCCTGCCAGATTTCTAACTAACTGCGTACGCCCTCCGACCCCTACTTCTGCGGGCTTGGGGAACGTGCCGTTTGAAAGTGATTATGATTAACGAAGCTTCGTCAGATGTTCCTCAATCTTCAGATGCCCCGCAATCTTCGGATGTTCCGCAATCCACTTGCAAATTCACCGATCTCGGACTGACCGAAGCCGTCGTCCGCAGCATCCTCTCTGAAGGTTACACGATTCCCACCCCGATCCAGGCCGCTGCCATCCCGACCATCATCGAAGGTCGCGACTTCCTCGGCTCTGCTCAAACCGGAACGGGAAAAACCGCTGCGTTTGCACTTCCCATCCTCAACCAACTGATGAATGCCGGCACAGGTTCGCTGAAACGCGGTCGTCTGCCACGCGTTCTCGTTCTCTCTCCAACCCGCGAGCTGGCCACCCAGATCGCAGAAAGCTTCCGCACCTACGGTCGTCACACACGTCTGCGTGAAACAACGATTTTCGGCGGCGTCGGCCAATATCGTCAGGTCAAAACACTCCAGCAGGGAATCGATATCGTTGTCGCAGCCCCCGGACGTCTGTGCGACCTGATGCGTCAGGGCCTGATCGACCTGTCGGCCATCGAGTTCTTCGTCATCGACGAAGCTGACCGCATGTTCGACATGGGTTTCCTCCCAGACCTCAAACGCATTACCGCTGCTCTGCCTGAAAAACGACAGACGATCTTCCTGTCGGCCACGATGCCAGCCGCGATTGAGCAACTGGCCAACGCCGTCCTGCGAGACCCAGTCCGCGTCGACCTCGTGCCGAAGATCAACGTCGTTGAACTGATCGATCAATCGATCTGCTTCGTATCGCAGATGAAGAAAATCGACCTGCTGCTCAAATTCTGTAGTGAGCAGGACGTTCAACGTGCCGTCGTCTTCACCCGCACCAAGCAC
>SXPC01000259.1 GCA_005778225.1 Planctomyces sp.
CATTCCGAAGACGAGCTTCGCCATGCTGCATAATCTCCAGTTTCTTAACAGGTCGAGCCGACGTTACGCGAAAGTGAGGTTAGACACAAATTGTGCAACGGTCTTCAGGCGGGATGACTTCCCGGCCTACGTGATCTAGTCGACCGGTCGAACCTGAATTCGACAAACCGTCCCGAAAATATTTCGACCGTGTATGCTCTATTAAAAATGCAACGGGATTTGAACTGACAGCCTCTCGCCCCCTAATCAATCTTGCTGGACAACGTGCACTCTCGTGAGAGCGTCTTTACATTATCGAGGCTCCCACAAGTGACATGACAGTCGCGTTCCTGAATCATTCCTGACTCTCTCTCACAGCCTCCATTCTCAAACATCATTTTCTCTGGTATCGTGATTTGAAACGGAATCTCCAGTGACCATCGCGCTCTGATGTCATTGGTAGGGAGACCTGATCAATGCACGTTGCTGTGTGCGCACTCATACTGGGAATGATGATGACGGTGTCGTCGGCGATGGGACAAGAGAAAACCTGGGCGATCGCGATTCATGGCGGGGCCTCGAACATTGCTCGCGATCTGTCGGAAGAGAAGCAGGCGGTTTACAAACAGGGGCTGACGGAAGCACTCGCGGTGGGTCAGAAAATTCTCGCTGATGGGGGGACTTCGCTGGATGCGGTCGAGGCAACGGTTCGCGTGCTCGAAGATAATCCGCTCTTCAACGCAGGGCGCGGTGCTGTTTTTAATATCGATGGCTTTCATCAGCTCGATGCCTGCATCATGGATGGCAGCACGCTGGCCTGCGGTTCATTGGCCTGCGTGACACGCATCAAAAATCCGATCACGGCAGCTCGCAGACTGATGGAAACGGGCGATCATAATTTCCTCGCGGGTGAGGGGGCTGATGAGTTCGCGATTCAACAGGGATGCGAAGAAGTCCCCAATTCTTATTTCTACAGCAAGTCTCGCTTCCAGGCTCTTCAAGCGTTTCAGAAGCAGAACGACCTGCCGGTCCTGACGTCGCCATCCTATGGCTTTCCCGATAAGACCGTTTCCATGAATTCCCCCTCTTTCGAAGCCATGGCTGAGGTTGGAAACACCGTTGGTTGCGTGGCTCTCGATGTGCATGGGAATCTTGCCTCTGCAACGAGTACAGGGGGACGAACAGGGAAGCGCGTCGGTCGTGTTGGAGACTCGCCGATTGTGGGGGGAGGAACGCTGGCGGATCGTCAGGTTGCCGTCAGTTGTACGGGAACAGGCGAGGAGTTCATTCGTCATCGGATCGCCGCGACGATTTCGTTTCGAGTTGAATACCTGCATGAATCCCTCGAACAGGCCACCGGCTATTGCATTAACGATGTCTTGAAAAAAGGAGACGGCGGATTGATCTCGGTCGACAAGACGGGGAACATCAGCGTGCCTTACAATTCAGGTTCCATGTCCCGCGGCGTGGCGGATTCCTCTGGTCGCTTTGATGTTTCGATCTGGGAACAGCCTCTGCCCTAGGTTCTTTTTCACGCCATGCCTTGCGAGCGCTCGACTGCTTTCCTTCCTCCTCGATTCATCCTGCCCGGCAAAGACACCATGAAACATTATCTGGCTTTTGCGTTCGCTTTTCTCCTGTTTGTCGCGACGCCACTTTCTGCACAAGACGCAGCTGCGGATCCTTCGCTGCTGACGCTGGATCGAATTTTCTCCAAGCGAGATTTCCGTGAGGAGTCTGCTGGGGCCATGCGATGGAGTCATAAGGGACCTTATCACTTCATGTTCGTTCCCCCGGCCGAGGGGAAAGAAGGTCGTGACCTTGTAAAAGCTGATCCGGAAACGGAAGCGAAGACGGTTCTGGTGACCGCGCAGGAGATGATTCCAGTCGGAGCAGAAAAGCCTCTGGGAATTGATAGCTTCGAATTCTCCAAAGATGAATCGCTGATGTTGATTTTTACCAACTCTCGGAAAGTCTGGCGTCAGAATACGCGTGGCGATTATTGGGTCTTGAATCTCGAAACAAAGAAGCTGACCAAACTCGGTGGCGAGGGTGAGCCATCAACCATGATGTTTGCGAAGTTCTCGCCGGATACGAAAAAGATCGCCTACGTCCGCAAGAACAATCTCTATGTGCAAAATCTGGATGACCTGGCGATTACTGCATTAACGGACAATGGAAGCGAGACGCTGATCAATGGGACGAGTGACTGGGTCAACGAGGAAGAGTTTGCGCAGCGAGATTGCTTTCGATGGTCACCCGACGGGACGAAGCTGGCTTACTGGCAGTTTGATACCAGCGGGGTCAAAGAGTTTGTCATGCTCAATCAGACAGATGGAAAGTATCCTGAGCTGACTCGATTCCCTTATCCCAAAGCTGGCGAGAAGAACTCGGCGGTGAGAGTCGGGATTGTCCCGGTCGCCGGGGGTGAGACGACCTGGTTGAAGGTTCCGGGAGAGCCGCGCGATTTCTATCTGCCCTGGGGTGAATGGACGCCGGATGGCCAGAAGTTTGTCATGCAGCAACTGAACCGTCTGCAGAATGAGTTGACGGTTTTTGCTGCGAATCCTGTCAGTGGTGAGGTGAGCGTCATTCTCAAAGAGTCGGATGACGCGTGGGTGGATCTCAATGAAAAGGTCGAATGGCTGGGGAACGATTTTCTGTGGATGAGTGAGCGGAGCGGGTGGCGACACGCGTATCGCGCGAACATGAAGGGGGAACTCCAGCCGATAACCAAGGGTGAGTTCGACCTGATTGAAATTCTGAACATCGATCAGGCGGGGGGCTGGATGTACTACATGGCGGCTCCGGAGAACGCGACGCAGCGTTATCTGTTTCGTGTGCCGTTGGATGGTGGCGAATCGGAACGACTCTCACCCGCAAATCAGGTCGGATCACACAGCTATAGCCTGTCACCGGATGCGAAATGGGCGGTTCATACCTTTTCAACAGTCGATCAGCCGCCGGTCGTTTCGCTGGTGCAACTGCCGGAGCATCGCGTGCAACGTGTGATGAAAGAGCAGAAGCGACTCAATGAAGTACTGGCTGCTGTGAAGATGCCGAAGACGGAATTCATCCGAGTCGATATCGGAAACGGAATCGAACTCGATGCGTATGTTGTCACGCCAGCGGATCTCGATCCAGACAAGAAGTATCCGCTTCTGATGCATGTTTATGGCGAGCCAGCCGGTCAGACGGTTCGCGATGTCTGGGGCGGGTCTCGTCACCTGTGGCATGCGATGCTGGCGCAAAAGGGGATCATTGTCGCTAGTGTCGATACACGCGGGACGAACAGTCCGCGCGGGCGAGAGTGGCGTAAATGCATCTATGGGAAGCTGGGGCTGATCAATTCTTACGAAGAAGCAGAAGCAACGAAGGCCATCGTGAAGAAGTGTTCGTTCATCGATCCGGCTAAGGTCGCGATCTGGGGGTGGAGTGGCGGCGGGAGCAGCAGTCTGGATGCGATCTTCCGTTATCCAGATGTCTTCAATACCGCGATTGCTGTTGCACCAGTCGCGGATCGAAGTCTCTATGACTCGATCTACGAAGAACGCTACATGGGCCTGCCAGAGACGAACGAAGAAGGCTATCGCGATGGCTCTCCTCTCGCCCACGCTGGCGATTTGAAGGGGAACCTGATGATCATTCACGGCACTGGCGATGACAACGTGCACTACCAGGGGACCGAGAAGCTGATCAATGAACTCGTCAAGCACAATAAGATGTTTACGATCATGCCTTACCCCAATCGGGATCACTCGATCAATTCAGGAGCAGGGACAACGCGTCACTTGTATCATCTGATGACGGAGTATTTGCTTGAGCATCTCAAAGGCGAGTAAGCCTTCGGGTTGCCAGGCGAAACGGGGATCAACTATGGTGGCGGCGACGCATGAAACACGACGCAGCCCCTAGATGGATTCCATGCCCCGATGATCACTCCGCTGATTGCCGTTCTTTCTTTGTTAGCCGTCGTCATCGTGATGTTTATCATGAATCGTCCACGGATGGACGCGGTGGCGATCATCGCGATATGTACCCTGCCGACGACAGGAGTTGTCACGGTCCCCGAGACGTTAGCAGGGTTCAGCGATCCGAACATCGTTCTGATCGCGGCGTTGTTTGTCATTGGTGATGGGCTGGTGCGGACCGGGGTCGCGCGGCGGATGGGGGAATGGCTCGTCACGTATGGTGGCTCGAGTCAGACCAAGCTGACGGCACTGCTCATGGCGGCGGTTGCCGGTCTTGGTTCGATGATGAGTTCGACGGCGGTAACGGCGATCTTCATCCCGGTTGTCTTGACGATTTGTCGTCGAACTGGCTTTGCGCCGGGTCAACTGATGATGCCCCTGAGCTGTGCAGCTCTCATCAGCGGGATGATGACGCTGGTCGCGACAGCACCAAATCTCGTCATCAATGCGGAATTGATCCAGCATGAGCATGCTGGTTTTCGATTTTTCAGCTTCACGCCGTTTGGGCTTCCCGTCCTGATTCTTGGCATCGGCTACATGCTGTTTGCCTGTCGCTGGCTGCCCAATAAATCCCATGAATCACAGACCGGTCACCTCGTCCGTCCCACTTTGTTCGACTGGATCAAACGCTACAATCTTGCCGAGCGAGAGTATCGTCTGCGGATTCGGCATGAGTCTCCATTGATTGGCCAGACACTGCAGTCGCTGGAAATGAGAGCCTCGGAAGGAGCGAATCTAGTGGCGATTCAGCGAGGTCGTGAGCTGATCCAGCCGACGGCAAAGACATCATTTCATGCGGGCGACATCCTTTTCGTCGACCTGTTCGCACCGCATGCAGATGCCGAGAAAATGCAGACCCGCCTGGGCCTTGAGCAGCTTCCGCTGACGGGGGCACACTTCACCGATCATTCGCAAGAGATTGGTATGGCGGAGCTGTTTGTCCCGGCTGACTCAAGCCTGATCGGCAAGACAATCGTCAGCGGGGAAGTCCGAACCCGATTTGGTTTTTCCGTGCTCGGGATTCGTCGTGGCTCACAAGCGGTCAAGGAAAAGCTGTCGGCTGAAGTCATCAAAGTGGGGGATACGCTGCTGGTGATCGGGCCGTGGAAATCGATTCGAAATGTACGGCTCGTGGGCGGCGGTGATTTGCTCGCGTTGAACCTGCCTGCGGAGGTTGACGATGTTCTGCCGGCTCCGGATAAGGTTGTGCATGCCCTCGTCATTTTGCTGCTGGTCGTGGTCATCATGGTTCTGGGCGTGATCCCCAATGTCCAGGCAGCCCTCATCGGTTGCCTGCTGATGGGACTGTTTCGCTGTATCGATTTTGAAAGCGCGTATCGATCCATCGACTGGAAGACGCTGATCCTGATCGTCGGCATGATACCGTTTTCGACGGCACTTCAGCGAACGGGTGGTGTCGAGATGGCTGCCCATGCACTGATGGATTCAACAGCTGGAATGGGCAATCAAGTCGTCCTTGCCTGCTTGTTCTTGATGACGGCGCTGCTTGGGCTCTTCATTTCCAACACCGCGACGGCGATCTTGATGGGTCCGATTGCTCTGACGATTGCGGATCAGCTTAACGTCTCTCCATATCCGTTTGCGATGATCGTCGCGCTGGCGGCATCAGCTGCGTTTATGACACCCGTTTCAACGCCTGTGAACACAATGGTCGTCACGCCGGGGAACTACCGATTTATTGACTTCGTCAAAGTCGGCGTTCCATTCACGTTGATCGTCATGGTCGTGAGCGTGTTGATGGTGCCCTGGCTGTTGCCGTTTTAAAAGACACGTCTAGTTGCGATGACCATCGAACGGTCCGCGAATCGGAAACGGTGAGTACAGTTTCCACGGGGTTGTCTGGCGAGGAACAGCTGTCGGGCCGCAAAGCGGTCGTGGAATTTTGCAGGGAGCAGGTTTGGGGCAGTACCCTGGACAGACGCAGAGAAAACGCGGGCTGAATGACGTCAGTACGGGTGAAACGGGCCTTGCAGTTGTATCGTCAATGACAGGAGACGGAGCAACCTCGGCAGGCTGTGTCACAGCAGGTGCTTCAGAAGGTTCTGATGGAGGCTGGCAGAACCCTGTCGTCACGGAACCGCTGAGAACGCTCATGGCGATCACGCCGGTCAACATCATCTGGCGAGTGAATGTGATTTTCATGACTCTTCCTTTCATAACGGAACTTGCCGTTATTGGAATCTTCATTGACGAATGAATTTTGAATTAGTTGGTCAGTGTTTCATCGAAAACAGGGGCGGGAATTTCAGCAGTCTTGTTTTCGATGGCGACGTTTGTTCCTGCACCTGGGACAAATTCACCAACGGGTGGTGGACTTGGGGTTGGTGTCATCACGATCGGAGGTGGGTTCTGCAGACGAAGCTGCCAGCCACCGCCGAGGGCTCGGTTGATCGCGACAAGGCTTTGAGCGACTGTTCCTTCTGCGACTGCCAACGCATCCTGCTGCTGTACCAGAGCCAGCTCGGCGACGAAGACCCGTCCGAAGTCAGTCTGGCCACCTTCATAAAGTTCGTTGACCAGCTGAGCTGACTGATCCGCAGCGTTGACGCCCTTTCGGAGAATCAGGACCTGCTGTTGTGCCTGGAGGAAGCGGACGATGGCGTCTTCTGCTTCGCGGTTGGCATCGAGCACGGTCTGCTGATAGGTCGTCACCAGCTGCATGTAGCGGGCTTCCTGAGCGGCGACGTTATTGCGAATGCGTCCGTAGTTCAGGATGTTCCAATTGAAGGACGGGCCGATGTTTCCGGTCATTGCTTGTGCACTGAACAGGTCGTTGAACTGACTGGCACGAACAGCGATTTGACCGTTGATCGAGAACGCAGGATAGAGATCTGCTTCCGCGACGCCGATCATGGCACTTTGTTGGGCAACGAGGCGTTCTTGACGTCGAACATCAGGACGTCGTCGGACCAGTTCGGCTGGAATTCCAAGAACAACTTCTGACGGGGCACCCGGAATCGGAGTGACCTCACCTGTTGGGGACAGAAGTAATTTGATGTCCTGGGGCGGGAAGCCCATGAGGGTACACAGCAGATTCTCTGCCTGACGCAGGTCGGCTTCGAACTGTGGAATCGTGGCCTCGGTTTGAGCAACATTGGTTAATGCCTGGGCGACGTCGAGCTGACTACCGGCTCCGAAGTTCTTGCGGTCTTCGGCCAGCTTCAACGATGCGGATTGTGTTTCGACGTTGTGACGAGCATAACGTAGACGCTGTTCAAGCGTGCGGACGTTGACGTAAGCAGCGGCGACATCGGCGATCAGGATGACCATGACGTCATCATAGTTTTCAACCGTTGAATCGAGGTTCGCATCGGCGGCTTCAATAGCACGTCGGAAGCGACCCCAGAAATCAAGTTCCCAGTTGAATTGAGATCCCCCGTTCCAGACGCTGAACTCACGAGGGAAGCCAGAGCCCCCTCCACCGCCAACAAAGCCGATCTGCTCGGAAAGTAACTGACGAGAATATCCGCCCGATGCTGTTTGCGATTGTGGCAATAATTGCCCACGTGACTGGGCTGCAATCGCTCTTGCTTCCATGATGCGGAAACCAGCTTCTCGGAGTGTCAGGTTCTGATTTGAGGCCATGACAACCAACTGGCTCATGACAGGATCATTGAAAGCGGTCCACCAGGCCCAGTTTTCATTCGGCGCACTGATGACTCGCGAGTCACCAATGTCGACCCACGATTCCGCCACCGGGGCAGCGGGTGTCCGGTAGTTCGGTCCAACCTTAAAGCCGTTGCGGAAGTATTCCTTCGGCCCGGTCATGCAACCGGTCACACAGATCGCAGAAGCAGCGAACAGCGAGAGAGTTGTCAGTGTCTTGAAACGGAGGCGAGTCGCCTGCGAGCCGGCAAAGATTCTCATAGTGGCATCCATGCTAAATCCGGTTGACCAGAGATTCATCCATTGAACTCTGGTTGATCTGGTGACCTGCCCGTCAACTTTGAGAAACCAACCCTGGAAGGTGGAATCCTTGTCGAATGGGCGCGTCGTCGATCGTCTAATTCCGGTAACGAGCGTTTTTCTATTTTTTCGAGAAACACTGAAGACGCCTGTTTTATCGGTTAGTCACGCGAAGGGTCATCATTCAAACCGCCAGACAAATCGGCCATTTACAAAATACCGTCCAGACGGTATGCTCATTTTGGCTATTTGTCGGTTGCACAATTGGGGAGATCTGCGGAACTCAAAAACACGCCGTATACTCTCCACTTTCACTAATCGATTTCTCAGGATTGACCCTCTTCGCGATAACGGATTTCAAAAGTAAATCTGGAAAGAACGCTCAAGAATGCTTCCACGTCATGCCGTTTCCGCTCGTCGTTCAGACGTGACGAGCACGATGTCTCAATCAACCATTTCTGCGGTTATTTTTACGCTCGTGATGGTGATCTGCTTACCGGCCTCTGGCTGCCGTCCGCAGAACGCTTACTTTGAACCGCCGCCACCAGAGGTTCCCGTTGCTTCGCCTCGTCTGGACGAAGTGACTGACTATATATATCAAACGGGTACGACTCAGGCGTTCGAACGGGTCCAGCTTCGTTCACGCGTTTCCGGTTTCCTGGTCGAGCGTAAGTTCAATGACGGCGATGTTGTCACGAAGGGGCAAGTCCTCTTCGTCATTGACGAAGTTCCTTTCAAGGTCGCGCTGCGTCAGGCGAAAGCCCGACAAAAGGAAGCCGAGGCGGCTCTTCTTCAAGCCCGTCAATCCAAGACACGCGAAACAACTCGCGCGAAGCTCCAGCTTTCGCAAGCTGATCTGAGCCTGGCCAAGACTTCTCTTGATCGTGCCCGCTCCCTCGTGGAACGCAGTGCAATCCCTCAGCAGGACCTCGATCGAACAGTCGCTGAGTACGATAAAGCAGTCGCGCAAGTTGATTCCGATCGCGCTGACGTGGAACAAATGGATGCTGATTACGAGACACGCATTCTCAGCCTGCAGGCGTCTTTGGATGCAGCAACTGAGAACGTGAAGGCTGCTGAACTGGAACTGAGCTACTGCCAGATTACATCGCCACTGGAAGGACGCGTCGATGCTCGCGTCTATGATGTCGGTAATTACATCATGGCTGACTCGAATCCACTCGCGACAGTTGTTCAGCTGAACCCGATCTATGTGAATATCACGCCAAGCTCTGCAGAACTCGTCCGCATGAGAGCAGGAGAGGTCGACTCGCCCGATTCCCCCATCAAGATGCAGATTGGCGTTGATGGTTCGAATGACTTCCCGTTCGAAGGAGTTGTCGATTACATCGCTCCGATTGTGGATGAAAGTACGGGAACTGTTCGCGTACGTGGACTGTTCGAGAATACTAAAGAAAAGATCATGCCCGGCATGCTCGTGCGTGTTCGGATTCCCGCTTCGATCATTAAAGATGCCGTTCTGGTTCCGGATCGCGCCATCGGTTTCGACCAGTCAGGCGGCTTCGTGTATGTCATCGGAGCAGAGAACAAAGTCGAACGACGTCCCGTCACGACTGGCCCGATCCTGGGCAACGAACGTGTCGTTAGTGGCCCTGTCACGATCAGCGACAAAGTCGTCATCGACGGGTTGATTCGCGTCCGGCCTGGTCTGGTTGTCACTCCGAAAGAAGCTTCTCCAGTCGACAAAGAAACCGTCCCAGCGACTCCTGTCGTGACCAATATCGCGGAGTAAGTCGCTGACCGACTTCGCCCCTAAGCGTTCTTTTCCGACCGTTCATTCCGTCCTTCAAGCGGTTCAACGATATGCTTTCTCGCTTCTTTATTGATCGTCCGATTTTCGCGAACGTGATTGCGATCGTGACGATGCTCGTAGGAATTGTCTGTCTGGTCGGCCTGCCGATCGAGCAGTACCCAACGATCACTCCTCCTACGATTCAGGTGACGGCGAACTATCCTGGGGCCAACCCGCAGGTCCTCTCCGATACCGTCGCCAGCCCCCTCGAGCAGGCGATCAACGGGGTGGAGGGCATGCTTTACATGTCGTCCAATTGTTCGAGTAACGGTGCCTACACTCTGCAGGTCACGTTCGACGTTGGCATTGATCTCAATCAGGCGCAAGTGCTCGTTCAGAACCGGATCGCCAGTGCACTACCAACACTGCCACAGGAAGTTCAGCGACTTGGGGTGACCGCCAATAAGCAATCGACCAACATCGTCATCGTCGTCGCGTTGACTTCGCCTGACAAAGTTTTCGACGATCTCTTTCTCAGTAACTATGCCGATATCCAGGTTAAAGACACTCTTCGACGACTCCCAGGAGTCGGTGAAGTCCAGATCTTTGGGGCTGGCAGCTACAGCATGCGAATCTGGCTGGATCCTCAGAAGCTCAAAGCACGCAACCTGACAACGGAAGATGTGATCGCTGTTATCGGCGAGCAGAACGTGCAGGTGGCCGCTGGGCAGGTCGGGCAGCGACCGACGGGTGATGCTCCGAACTTCCAGTACACCGTCAATACGCAGGGTCGACTGTCTGATCCTGAAGAGTTCGGCGAGATCATCGTTAAAGCAGAAGGAACAGGATCTGAGCAGCGACGGATCGTACGGTTGAAAGATGTCGCCCGTGTTGAACTTGGTGCCCGCGCTTACGACACATGGACTGCGATTAGAGGCATTCCCGCAGCAGGGATCGCGATCTTCCAACTGCCAGGGTCGAACTCTCTGGAAGTTGCTAAAAGTGTGCAGGATGCCGTCAAAAAGATGGAGCCAAAGCTTCCAGAAGGAATGGTCGCTTCGATTCCATTCAATCCGACGACCTACGTTGAAGAATCGATCAATGAAGTTTATCGCACGCTGTTTGAAGCTGGTGTACTGGTTCTAATCGTCATTCTGCTCTTCCTGCAGGACTGGCGTGCGGTTCTTATTCCTGCGACAACGGTTCCCGTCACGATCATCGGTGCATTTGCTGCCCTCTCGGCGATGGACTATTCGATCAACACGCTGACATTATTCGGCCTGGTGCTGGCAATCGGGATTGTGGTCGATGATGCGATCGTGATTGTTGAGAATGCGGTTCACCATATTGACCGAGGCAAGCTCGAACCGAAGCCTGCAACGATTAAAGCCATGTCTGAGGTGATCGGCCCGATCATCGGGATCACGCTTGTCCTGATGGCCGTGTTCCTTCCGACGATCTTCATGCAGGGGATCACCGGTCAGTTATATCGTCAGTTTGCGTTGACGATCGCTGCGACGGCGATGATCAGTGCGATTAACGCTGTTTCGCTCAAACCGGCTCAATGCGCCGTTTACTTGCGACCAACGCCCGCGCGAAAAAACTTCTTCTATCGTGGGTTTAATTACTTTTACGATGGTGTTGAGCATTTCTACTTCAGCATGATCAAACGATTGATCAAGCATCCGATCATTATGTTCTTCTTCTTCACGCTGATTGCAGGGGCCGGGATCTATGGATACACGACTCTGCCGACATCGTTCGTCCCAACTGAAGACCAGGGCTATGCAATCATGTTCGCCCAATTGGACGACTCTGCGTCGCTGGAACGGACGCATGAAGTGACCAAGAAGATCGATGAGATGCTCGGCAGTACGCCAGGGGTCGAGTCGTGGTTCATGATCGGCGGGATGTCGATGATGGATGGGGGAACCTCGTCAAACTCAGCGACCTGCTTCATTACATTCAAGCCGTTTGAGGAGCGAGCCGGTCACCCGGAGCAATCAATGGAAGCAATTGTCGGAAGTGTCTGGGCGAGAGCCGGGATGATTCCTGAAGCATTGATCATGGCGTTTCCGCCTCCTGCGATTCAGGGACTGGGAACAACCGGAGGCTTTGAATTCCGTCTGCAGGACCGCGGTAACGCGGGATTGTGGGAACTGCAGCAAGTTGCCGATGAAATGGTTCGCGATGGAAATACGCAGTCAGGTCTTTCGGGGCTGCAGTCATCGTTCCGAGCGGCGACTCCTCAGTTGTATGTTGATATCGACCGGGCCAAAGTGAAGAGTCTCAACATTCCACTCTCATCGGTTTTCAATACGCTGCAGGCGACACTGGGCTCAGCCTATATCAACGACTTCAACAAGTTCGGACGTACCTGGCAGGTCCACATTCAAGCTGACCAGCAGTTCCGGAGGAATATAGATGATATTCGACGACTCGAAGTTCGAAACGAGTTCGGTGCGATGGTCCCATTCACTGCGTTCTCAACCGTTAAGATGAGTTCCGGACCACGTCTGATTACTCGGTACAACCTTTATCCATCCGTTACGATCAACGGCGAAGCAAAAGCGGGAACCAGTTCCGGTGAAGCGATGGCGTTGATGGAGCAGATGGCAGATCGCAAGCTGCCGAACTCAATGGGTTACGAGTGGAGCGGGATGTCCTACCAGGAAAAGAGTGTCGGTGGTCAATCGATTTACATCTTCGGCATGGCGACCCTCATGGTCTTCCTGGTACTCGCGGCTCAGTACGAAAGCTGGTTCCTGCCGGCGGCCGTCATTCTGATCGTGCCTCTGGCCCTGGTTGGAACCGTTCTGGCGGTCATGTACCGTGGGATGGACAACAACGTCTATACACAAATCGGGATCGTTCTGATCATCGCGCTGGCGAGTAAGAATGCGATTCTGATAGTCGAGTTCGCCCGTGAGCTTCGCAATCATGGTAAGAGCATTACCGAAGCTGCAGCTGAAGCCGCCCGCCTTCGCTTCCGTCCAATTCTGATGACCTCGTTTGCGTTCATCCTCGGGATCGTCCCGCTGTTGATCGCGACCGGTGCCGGGGCAGTCAGTCGACGTTCGCTGGGGACAGCCGTCTTTGGCGGCATGGTCGCCGCGACGCTCTTTGGTGTCATCTTTGTGCCGGTTTTCTATGTGATTATGCAGTCGATTTCTGAGCGGTTGAAATCGCGTAAGAAGCCCGCTACAGGTCACTCAGACGAAGCGGATGCCCTGCATCCCGACGGCTCTGTTGACCATACGCCTGCCGTCGCTGTCGCATCAGGTCATCACTAATCATTACGAAATCCTCGGCTGATTCACGAAAATATCTACGTTTCTTGATTTGCCGAGGTGTGTTAATATTTCGCGAATGATTCACTCGCTTCTTCTCACGAAGCAGTCCCCTGCCCCTCTCTGAATGATTCCAGCTGACTGCACCTGTCAGGCAGTCGAGAATTCGGTGATTGATGAAAACCAAGGCCACGCCCCGAAAACGACAGCCAGAAGAGACAAGGCGTCATCTGCTCGATGTCGTCGGTGATCTCATTCTGGAAAAAGGGCTTGCAGCCGTGACTCTGGACGCCGTCGCGGATGCAGCGGGGGTTAGCAAGGGGGGATTGCTGCATCACTTCCCCAGTAAAAAATCGCTTCTGGAAGAGTTCGTCGAAGATGGGACCAACTCGTTTCAGGAATCGATTCAGAACATCATCGCAAGTGATCCCGTTGAAACTGGTCGCAGCACCCGCGCTGAGCTGCGTTCGATTGCGAATACGAAAGATACTCGTTGCACTCGTATGTGGATCGCACTCCTTGCATCCAGTCACGAGAACGGCGACTTTCACAAACGTCTTCGGGAACATTTCTTTCGTATTATGAGCGACGATGCACAGGGAGATGATGTCAACGTCATGCTCGCCATCGTGTACCTGGCAGCCGACGGCCTCGCAGTTGCAAACCTGGCAGGTGCATTCCAGGACGCTCCAGAACTCCGTGAAAAAATCGTCAGCACTCTCGAAGCAATCACTCGCAATCCCTGCTGGAAACAGGACTCGCTCATCTCCTCCGAAGAATAACAAATTCGCCGCTGGCTCTCGCCTCGGACTTATCGAACCGCCTGCCAACACAGTCACGTCCTAGCCAAGGATGGATGACGCGAGCATACAACAAAAGCCTGCACCGCAAATGACTGCATTCCAGCCGTTACCCAGAGATGTTCTCCGCCGCTTCCCGACACGAATCAACCCGCAAAACCGATCGCCAACCGTTGCCAAAACTAGAGCAACGACACAGCCAGTCACTCC
Organism: Planctomyces sp.; assembly: GCA_005778225.1. Taxonomy (GTDB): domain Bacteria; phylum Planctomycetota; class Planctomycetia; order Planctomycetales; family Planctomycetaceae; genus SXPC01. The sequence goes on from SXPC01000259.1 coordinate 13,931, forward strand.
CAGCCACAACCGATACACCGCCGCCACAACCAACAAAAGCGGAGAGGGGGGGATTCGATTACCCCCTGTTGACGCAAGTCTTTCTCTTGCCTGAAATTGTGCTTAAAGTCTTTCAGATAAATGCTTTCCTGAAATCTTATTACTTCCGGTTGTTTCCCATCAGTTCCCGTCTTGGAGCACAACTACAAGGACAAAACAAGGACAGTCATTATCAGCAAGCACACTCGACACCATTTTACGGAATGGGGGTGCTGTAATGGATCTGGCACCAAATTTAGTTCCGAGAAACGGAAACACTTTACGGGTAATTATCGTAAGTCGAGTCAGCACCAATCGACAAGACGAGCGAAGTCTTGAGGACCAAACTCGAAAATGCAAAGAGCATGTCGAGAGCTTGTTCAGTGGATCAATCTCGTATGAAGAGATTGAAACTCGTGGAAGCGGCGAGCGGCTTGATCGAGCAGAACTGATTAAGCTGGCCGAACTCATAGAGAGTGGAGAGTTCGATCTTTTGATCTGTGAAGAAACGTCTCGGATTGCACGCCGCTCCCAAGTCACCGGATACATTGAGGATTGCGAAGATCAAGACATGCGCTTTATCGCGATCAATGATCGTCTCGACACTGGAGCGTCGTCCGACTGGAGAGTTATCATGGGTGTTTCGGCTATACGACATGAATTGTCGAATCGCGACACATCGGATCGAATTCGAAGATCATTGCGATCACGATTTCAGAATGGTGGCTCTTTTTACGGAATTCCCACGGGCTACATCCGCGAAAAGGGAAAAACTCACGAATCAGATGTCAGAAAGGACCCTGCTTACGAAACGATCATTGATGAGATATTTTCGCGCGTTGAACGTGGACAGTCTTTCTTCGAGATCGCTCATTGGCTCAATGAGATCAAAGCCCCACGACAAGGAAGAACCCATCATTGGACAGGCTATAACGTCCGAATTCTTGTTTTTAATCCTCTTCTAAAAGGAGAACGTGTTCTCAACCGAACTCGAAACCAGCGCATCAATAAAACGGGACGCCGTAAGCGAGTTCGTACGGAGGAAAGCGAGCAACTTTTCAGGCCGTGCCCTCACTTGGCTTTCATTGATGCTGAACGGTACGACCGCGTGATTGCTCTTCTGCGGGAGAGACATAAAAACTTCTATTTCCCGAACGGAAAGCCTGGTAATCAGGACTTTACGAAAAGGACGATCTTTCCGGGCCAGTGCGTGAACTGCGGTGTTTGCGGAAGGAAGATGGTTTACTGTCTTTCAAAGAAAACACCCCAATTGGTCTGTTATGGTTCGAAGATCTACGAATGCTGGAACGGCATTCTTCTCAATTCGGCCATCACTCGTGAGAAAGTTCTTGCAGAGGTCCTGCGAGTGGTGGAAGAGTTTTCCGGATTTCCCGAGGCCTTAATGGCGGCTTGTGAAGCTGAGCTTCTGGCGAGCTCACAGGCTGAGTTGGAGAAGAAGGCAAAAGTTGAGCAGGAGATTCAGGAGGTCGATAAGAAGCTTTCTAAAATGATGACCTTTTTAGAAGAGTCAGATGATCCCGATGTGCTTTCCCAGCTTGGCGATCGAATTAAAACGCTTCGTCAACAGAAAGAGAGCCTCAATCAGGAATTGTCGGAACTCCAAAAGAAGAAAAAGCCTCAATTCGTGATGCCAACTTGGCCACAGATTCGTCAGATGATTCGCGACCATCTTTCTCAATGGGCAACCGAGTCAATGGATTTCACACGGGTTTTGCGAAAGATCGTTCCGAAGATCGTCGCCATACCCGTAGAATTGGCGGACCAAGAAGGGCACATCGAATTTCGTGGGCGTTTGACAATCAACTTAGCAGGATTATTCGGTGAGAGTATCCCCGAGTCATTCCGGAATGCTGCTACACAAGAAGTGGAGATTGATCTTTTTCATCCTCCACAGCGAGAGACGTACCGCAAACAGGTCGTTGCGATGTTTCGCAAAGGGATCATCATCAAGAATATCTCCAGGGAGCTTTCGATCGCCACAGCCATGGTTGAGAGAAGTCTTAAGCTACAACGGTGTATGGATCGACTTGGAATCGATGATGCATACATTCGGGTCCATATGATTCCGACACGTCAACTCGGAAAAATGCGGCGTACGCTGCATCGAAGTTATCATTTTCAACCGTTGCAGGGCTTTCCTGTCGAATAGCCGATCCTGACAATGGTAGTGTGACTAAGCCGCCTCAATCGAGGCGGCTTTTTTTATTTCAGGAGTGCTATGAACCAAAAACAGAAGTCAGAAGTCTTACCCAATCAGCCTTTCATTAACGAACTCATTCGACTCATTGCCAAAGGAGTTACCAAACAAATCCGTCAAAAGCAAAATCGGTCACATCGAGCCGAAAGTAAAACCGTATTATTCGATCCGCCGCACAACGGTGGATGCCTTGATTCCCAACGCATTACAAATCCGAAACAGCATGTCGAGGGTGGGTGATTTCTTGTCGTTCTCTAGCTCTGACAAATACGTGCGATCAATTTGCGCACGGGCAGCGAGGGCTTCTTGCGACAGCCCGGCTTTCGTTCGTTCTTTTTTGAGCTCTGCCCCCAGCATGCCCTGAAGCTAGCTGGATTTTTCTTGCAAGTCTGTCGGCTATAGCCTACAGTGTGTTTGTTTAGCTATTGGAGAGCCTTTCCCTATGCGTCGCGTGCGTTACGCAAGCATTCTGTGCCTGATGGCGATTTTCTCGTTGCTGTCGGGCTGTAACTCCGGCACGTCTGCTGAGAAGCCTGCCGACGAAGTTGAATGGCGGAGTTTCTCCCTGGATAAGCCGATTTCATCCCCGTCCTCATCTCACTAGGAGGTTTTTTGGTCAAAAGCGTTCTTCTTGTTTCGCTCGGAATCGTGATTGGCATCGGCGCAATGTTCTCCATTTTCGATCCCATCCAGAAGTTCTTTTACGCGCCGGTACTGGCATTGGTCGGTCCAGCGGCTCCTACGGTCGTCACTCCGACGGCCCCTACGATCGAATCCATTCGCCAAAAGGGTGTCTTACAAGTCCTGCAGGCGAACGTGTCTGATTTATTGCTATCAAATGGAAAAGGTTACGAAGGTGTCTGGCTCATCAAAGGTGATTGCCAGATGTGTGTTGATCTGGGCAAAGCAGAGGCCATTGCCACGTCCATCAAGGACAAGCGCCTGACCATCCGGCTCCCGCAACCTCAGGCTCAGCATCCGCGGGTTGATCACAGCCGGTCAAAGCAGTTTGATCTCAAAAGCCGCAGCTTGACCAACTACCTCGGCTTCGGAGATCGAGCCGTCCATGTCTCGGAAGCGATGCAGCAAGCTCAGAAAATGGTCGAGCAGCTTTGTCAGAGCGAGGAGCTGTCGAACCAGGCTCGTCTGAGCGCTGAGCAAGTCCTTGCAAGAATGTATGCGATGGTCGACTGGACCATCGAGATTGAATGGGAGCAACCTGTGCCGGTTGCTTCACAGCCTTAGGTTTTGGCTTTCCGCGTCACAGCGGTTTCATACCGCTGGGCAAATTCTGTCAACGTGATGCCGTAGACTTTGCAGAGCTGATGCAGTTCCACGACGTCTAAACGGCGTTCCCCGCTTTCGATTTTGCTGACGAACGACTGAGGTTCTTTGAGCTGGGCGGCCACATCCACCTGCCTTAACTGAGCCTCGGTGCGCGCGGATTTCAGCAGTTTCAAGAACTGCTGATTCGCTTTGGTATGCAATGTTTTGTCCATGGGGCCGCTCGATGTTGTGTCGAAGCGGCCATTTTGTATGCTAAATCAGAATATCCCATTATCGGATATTTACTCTGAAAGGGCTTTCTTATGTCTGTGATTCCAGAGACTTCGCACCCTCCCCGGACGTTCAACGATTCCAACCCGCCCCCCTGGGACCCACGCCGAGTCTGGCGATGGGGACTGTTTTGTGGTCCCTACTGGACCGCGCTGATAGCGGGCCTGAATATTCTTCGCCTCGGCCAGAAGCGCCTGACGATCTGGCCGGTGCTGATTGTCGTTGTGGGAGTAGTCCTTGCGTTATTCGATCCCTTCATGCGGATGTACCAAGCTCCGACCTGGGTTTCTTACTTCTATCAGGTTTTTCTGAGCTTTGGTGCCATGGGCGCTCTCTGGTTCATTGAGTTGAACGCACAGAAAGAACCCTATGACCAACGGATGCAGGACTCCACCGGAGCTCGTTTCAAGATCCCCGTTCTGCTGGGAATCTTGCCAGGTTTGCAGCTGTGGGCGTACTTACTGCTGAATCCTGTTTTGCTTCTCTCAACCCACACAGCGACGCAAGTCTGTGAAATGTTCTTCTTAAGTGACGACGCCGAACTCGTTCGTCCCTATTGCACGGTCAATATGTACCAGACAATTGACCTCTTGAAGCAGTTTCATGGCTTCGATCGTGCTGTGGCGGCTGACTCAGAAGCGTCTTCCGAACCGGGAAACACGTTTCAATTGGATCGGGAGACCCTCCTACCTGGCAAGCCAGGAAGACGTCGCATCGACTTAAAGTTCTACTTTGTTGATCCAATCGATGCCGAGACAACTTTGTTCGACGGGTACTTTGAAGTGCAGTACGCCAATCAAATGTGGCAGATTGACGAACTCTTCTTTACCCATATGAATCATCAACCTTTGCCACAGGGCAAAGTTCGCTTTGAAGAGTTTTTAAAGATTGCTGTGGAACCGCCGCATGTCTCTCCGCCTGATCAATTCATCAATCAGGACATTAGTCCTTCAGATCCGTCCGAAGTCGCAGCTGAGCAGACGCCACCGCAGTTTCCGGATGATCAATTTGCTTCCGGCACGAAGGATGCTTCCAGGGCATCGTCGTCACCATTTTCTCAGGCTAGTGGGAATGCCAAGGTTTCTCCGCAATCAACTTCACAGACGCCTAAAAAGCAGAGTGAAAAGAAACCATTTTCCATCAAACCGTTTCATGAATGGACGCCAGAGGGACAACAACTCTTCTTTCGTGTTGTGGGTATCATTCTAACCCTCTCATTCTGGCGATTTGTGTTCAAGCCCCCTACGTCAAGCACGACTGAGCCAATCGCTGACGAAAATGAATCCACCGTCGCCTGATTGACCATACTTTTCTGTTCCTAATGCCCAGTTTCGGATCGTTCCGGCAACGGGCTTTTCTTGTTTCTCACCCAGGGAGTTTTACATGTCGCACATTGTCACCATCAAAACTCAAGTCCGCGATGTCACCGCCATTCAAGCGGCGTGCGAACGACTCAAGCTGCCCGCTTCTTTTCACGGGACGTTTGACGTCTACAAAGTCCGTGCGACGGGCTGGGGTATCCAGTTGAAAAACTGGCAGTTCCCAGTCGTGTGCGATCTCGCAGCCGGGGAACTCTTTTATGACAACTTCGAAGGCCGCTGGGGCGATCCGAAGTGTCTGGATGAGTTTTTGCAGCGTTATGCCGTCGAGAAAACACTCTTGGAAGCTCGACGCCAGGGGTATGCGGCGATGGAACAACCGTTAGAGAACGGTTCGATTCGTGTCGTCATTCAGACGAATTGATGGTCTGCTGTCTTTTCCATTCTGTCTTTTAAGAGAGATCATTCATGACAACGATCACGGTTACTGTTTCGCCGCAAGGTGAGACACTCGTCTCCACACACGGGTTTACTGGCAATACGTGCCAGGATGCCACCCGCTCCCTGGAAGCGGCTCTTGGCCTCAAAGCCCACGAGCAACTGACCAGCGAGTTTTTTGCCGCTGTAAACACAGAGGAAGTGCAACAGACTTATTAATCCACTGCTTCCAAACGTGTTTTTTCCCAAAGCCCTCCTTCGCGAGGGCTTTTTTCATGCGCCGATCACAACCAACTTAGGAGTTTTAAAACATGCCTTCACTCATGGAAATTCTTCCCGACTACATTCGCGCCGCCTTCTCAGGTCTGTGGATCGTCACTCACGAACCCGATGAAGCCGAACGGGACATCTTCGAATTAGCAAGCGCCGAAGACTGGCGCTGCGTCGTCTGGGACCTGGCCCGTGGCCTGCGTGGTGAATCGGATCTTCCTCGTGCGGATGATCCGATCACCGCGATCAAGATGGCCACCCAGA
>SXPC01000260.1 GCA_005778225.1 Planctomyces sp.
AAAAGGCCCCCGGCGACTCGCCGGGGGCTAAATATAAGAGGTTTGACGGAAAATCGCCAGTTTTACTGCTGCTTGCCTTTGGTCAATTCCATGAAGGCGATTTCGAGGTTGACGTCTTCTTCGCGGAACTGTTTGACCTGGAAGCCAGCTTCGATGAGGGCGCTGTTGAGGACGGAGTAATCGCAGAGGCGGTCCTTCAGAGTCGCGACGATCGTGTCGGAACGCATTTCGACGTTGGAGACGAGGTCGTGTTGTTCGAGGAGTTGGGCCGCTTGTTCGTGTCGGTCTTTGACTCTGATGAAGAGGAGGATGGCTTGTCGGGCCTTCTGCATGACCTCTTCGACATAGCCATCGACGATCAGGATGCCCTTTTCGATCATGCCGACGCGGGTACAGACGTCGGCCAGTTCGGGGAGGATGTGGCTGGAGACGATGACGGTCTTATTGAGCTGGCCGAGGCGTTTGAGGAGGTTCCGCATTTCGATGCGGGCACGCGGGTCGAGGCCACTCGCGGGTTCGTCGAGGAGCAGGACCTGAGGTTCGTGGAGGAGAGTGCGAGCGAGTCCGACGCGCTGGGTCTGGCCGCGAGAGAGCTGACTGACCATGGCATCGCGTTTGAAGGACATGTCGACCAGTTCGAGTTTCTCTTCGCAGACTTTGCGACGGGCGGGGCCGTTGATGCGGTAGGTTGAGGCGAAGAATTCCAGGTATTCGATGACGGTCATGTCGTCGTAGACGCCGAAGAAGTCGGGCATGTAGCCGACGAGACGACGGATTTCCTGAGGGTTGGTGTAGATCGACTGGCCGCAGACATAGGCTTCGCCGTAATCGGGCGCCAGCAAGGTCGCGATCATGCGCATGGTCGTTGTTTTGCCGGAGCCGTTCGGGCCGATGAAGCCGAAGACATCTCCCTCAGAAAGCTTGAGCGAGATTTCGTTGGCTGCGATCAACGAGCCGTACATCTTGGTGAGTTTGATCGTTTCGATCACGGGATCAGGTCTTTCTCGTCAGATCATGGCTGTCATGAATCGTTGGACGGTGTGTCAGCCGGGACTTCAGGAGGAAGTTCGGGCGGGATGGATTTTGGGGCTTCGTCCAGGCGTCCGGGAAGTTGGTTGAGGCCGTGCTGGACGCGGTTGACGGGGAGAATCATGCGGACGAAGGAGCGCTCTTTGGTTGTTGCGGCTTTGCCGTCGATTTTGGTTTCGCCGGTGGTGATGCCATCGGTTTCGGCGATCAGAATGGCTTGACCGAGCTCGATGAGGCTGGTGAGGTCTTCGCCGCCTAGTTCTGAGTTGCTCATCGATGTGTATTCCCGACCGCGGAACTGAGTGTAGGTCGTGATGATCTGGACGAGTCGGGTGAGATTGGTTGAGTGAGGGTCGTAGCTTTCTTCGTCGACGACGATGTCTTCACCAACACGTCCAAGGACTTTGATTTTGCGGGAACTCTGTCGTCGCAGGAAGGCAGACAGTTCAGACTGTGCCATGATTGAGCTGTTGAGGGTGATGTTCTGATCTTTGGCGAGCTTGTTGTTTTCTTCAGTCCGAGGGAAGTAGACGCGGGGACCGTAGACGAGAATCCAGTTGGTCACATCGGCTGGGAGATGGTGAGTCAGTGTGCCGGTGATTTGTCCGAGGGCGGAAGCATTCAGGTCGGATTCAACGATGGGCTTTCCGGACGTTGACGTTGGTCCCCAGGAAATGTCGTTGAGGGGAGAGAAGGTTTGGCTTTCCCAGCTGTTGACGGTTCCAGTCAGAGCAGGAATACCGAGAGCCGATGAGGCTTGCATGTCGATGGTGTAGTCGGCTCGATTGAGTTGGACGGTGCGGGTTCGGTACATGCCGCCGAAGGCGTTTTCTGGTTCGCCGCTCCAGGCCAGCGTCTGGGCGAACGGGGTGACGTTCAGGTCGTAGCGTTTGGTGGTCGGGCTGGTCCAGGTGATCCAGCTGCGCTGACGTGCGGAATTGCTGGCGAGGTTCAGGTCGATCAGGTTCAACTTTCCGACGGTCATCAAACTGGCTGCGCGCGATTGGTTCCATTGGACGATCATGATCGCGATGACGATGATCCAGACCGGAAGTGTGATCCAGGTGAGCGAGGGAGTTTTCAGGACGAAGCGGCAGATTGCGTAATCGAGCGGACCTACGATCAAGGCCATCAACAGTCCCAGAAGGATGATCGTCCAGACGTTCATGCCTACGGCTTGAAGATCGGATTGAGCGGCCATCTGTAATTGTGTCTTGAGGTCGCTGAGTCCTGACTGGCCGAGGCGACCTGCTGCTGCGGGATTGGTCGAGGAGATACCAGTGGCTGAGGTGAGGACGGGCAGATCGGTCAGCTTGATCATCGCGAGTTCGAGGGGATCCCATTCCGAGACGGGAGCTTCGTTAATGCTGATGGCCAGGAAGGTGATGCGACCGAATCCCATCGGAAGCCGGATGGCTATCGGGCCATCGAGTTCACGGACGAGCACGTTTCCGATCTCATGTTCCAGTCGGGGGCTGGGAACGGGATCGAAGACACGAATCGGGACAGTCCGTCCGACAAAGCCTTCGAAGCCGTTGAGTTCTCGCAGACGAGACATTTCGCCGAATTTGATCGGGACCCAGCCGAAGAGCTTGCTGGCTTTGAAGTCTTCGATTTTCGAGCCGGAGGCGATCATCAGGTGACCACCCCGGTTGGTCCAGTCTTTGATGGCTGATGTGGCTTCTTCGGAGAGGTCATAGCGGTCTGAAATGACGAGAGCGTGAACCATCTCATAGTTGAGAGGATTGAGGCTGAAGTCGTCCGGTGAAGGCAGGTCGATCACGCGAGGGATCTGGTTGAGGCGATCCGTTGTTAATGGATCACTGAAGTCAAAGCCGCCTGGATTGCCAAATGTGATGAGGAGGGGCGTTTCCTGTCTGAGGATTTCAAAATCGACTTCTGGGCGCAATCGCTTTTGCCACAGAGTCTGCTCGTTGGATTCCAGACGGACGTTAATGGGTGTTTCGAGGCTGCCAGGTTTGACGACGCCTGACAAGTAGACCTTTTCGCCGTCTCGTCGCAAGAGAGGGGTCTGGCTGAAGTTTGCCAGATGCCCTTGTGGATCGTTGGCAGAGAGGATCAGTTTGAGTTGTGAGGCGTCGACTGTGACCATCGAAGCGGGGAGGGTCAGCCGGACTGCGGTCCATTTGCCGACTTTGCAGACATTCTGCCAGCCGACGGTCGCGGTGACTTCAGGGGCGGGGGCGGTCACTTCGTCTGTCTGAGCCAACGCGGATCGGGGCGTTGAGACCACGGCGAAAGACAGCATCGACAAGAGGAAGAGCGCCGTCGTGAATGCGCGGACCAATGACGGCAGAGCTGAGACAGCCGTCGTGGCATCGTGGTCGCGAGGCGTCCGACGGTCGGGGGGATTCAGGATTCTCATGGAGACGGCTGTATGTTCTCGTGGCGGTCGATCACGATGAAGATGGGTTAAGGTGGCTCAAGGCAGGGAGTTACCAATGCGATGTGCCTGTCTTCGATCATACCGAAGTTTTGCGGGCTGTGTCACTCAACAGGGACGTGCTGACGGGGAATTTCCCGACGTCGAATGCTGCGTCCCTACGATCGTTTACGATCCTTCACAGATTTTTGATAGAAAGTTGGCTGTCTCTTCGAGAACTTCGAAGGGAATCGTGTGCCCCTGTGGGAATGAGTGGAATTCGACCGACATGCCCGCGTCGCTGAGCAGCGATTTGAGTTCGAGGGCGAGGCCGTGGGGCAGGACCTGATCAAAGCTGCCGTGGGATTGGAGCACGGGGACGGCTTTGTGACGCGGGGCGGCTTCTTTCCAGCGGTCGTAAGACAGCAGTGTTCCGGACCAGGCGATGAGTCCGCCGTAGTTCTCTTCCGAGGCGAGAACGGTCTCGGTCGACAGCATGGCGCCTTGGGAGAAGCCGCCGAGGACGCACTTGGATTTGGGAAGCTTCAACTCGGTCGCCAGTTCGGTGACGGCGGCGTCCAGTCGGTCTCGCATTTCGAAGAGCTGTGGCGGGATGAATTTCTTGAGTTCCGAGTAATCACCCGATTCCATCGCGTTTTGAAGCTCGGCAAAGCGAATCGGCCACCAGGCGCGGGCACCGTAGCCGAACTCTTTGAGTTCGATGGGAGCAGCGGGGAAGATCATGGTCAGGTGGTCTGCCAGTGTCTTGGAAAGCGTTACTAATTCGTCAGCGAGCGGAACGAGGTCTGTGCCTGAGGCGCCGAAGCCGTGGCAGAAGCTGGCGATGAGTTTGGCCTCTGCGTTCGGCTCACAGACGATGCATTCGAGTGTTCCGAGCGTACGTCGCGTCATTTGCATGGAGGAATTCCTGAGAGGGTAAATAGCCGATAAAGAGTAACAGATTGCCGACGGGCATGCACGGATCAGGGTGTGTGTTCAGAATGATTGCAGTGAGACAGGTGAGTGTTGTGTGAATGATGGCGCTTGCGGAATGCTTGCAAGTTGTCTGAGTCGGTCTATCGACTTGTAAAACAAGGCTTTGTGCTGATTTTCTGCGGCTGTCGAATCGCGTGGCACGGCGTTCGCGATACTCCTGTTTCGTCTTCGCTCAGAAGTCTTCCCAAACCCCGCCGGAGCCAGTCACCATGATCACGAACTTTCTTCCCCACGCTGCTGCTGCTTTGTTGTTACTGACAACGCAACTGGCTTTTGCCAATGAATACCGATTCCTGCAGGATCACTCTCATGAACTGCTCGGACAGGTCAAAGACCTCCGCTGGTTGGCGGAAGATGTCATGGTCAACCACCCGGATCGTCGCTCGGTGCTGCGAGACATTGATCACCTGCGAAGCGTGGCTCGTGAACTGGAGGAAGTGATCTACGAACAAGAACGTCTTCCGAAGATCATCGACGAACTGGTGCACTTCCAGGAAGACGTCGCTGACCTGCGGGAAAAACTGACTGGACGCGTGGCTGGTCGCGGACACTTCCGACGCCAGTTTGGACCAAGCATTGCGGTTGGTGGTTGCATGCCAGGTCAAGACCCGGTTGCCTTCCTCCTGAATAAGACCTTTGAACTCGATGCGACGACTCGTTGTATGGAAGAAGTCCTCGGAATGACTCACGATCATCATCACTCTCACAACGGCGGTGCTCCGATGATTGTTCCTCCTTACCAGGCTCCTGTTCCGGTTCCTTATGAAGTCCGTCCTCCGCAATATTCACAACCA
>SXPC01000261.1 GCA_005778225.1 Planctomyces sp.
AGACGGCAGATTGCCGGATCGTTGATCGGGGGGATCCGCGAGACCCAGGAGATGCTCGACTTCTGCGGTCAGCACGGAATCACGTCCGACGTCGAAGTCATCCCGATGCAGAAGATCAACGAAGCCTATGATCGCCTGCTGAAATCGGATGTGAAGTATCGTTTCAGTATCGATATGGCATCGCTGAAGTCTCAGAACTAAAAAGTAGGGCGGTTGCCGCAACCGCCTTCTGGCACTCGCAAGTCGCTTATGTCGGCTGCAACAGCCGACCTACGATTCTTCGAAGCTCCCGGGGAGAAATCTCCGGGAGCTTTTTTTGCGGCGGGTAGAAATCGTGACCGCTATTTCACTCCCGGCAGTAACTGTGTGTAAACTATCCGCTGTGGCAAGTCGAGGGGATCCTATTTCAAATGACTACGGAGACTGACGTATGGCTGAGACAACCTTTCCAGTTTGTGCTGTTGAGAACTCTTATCGTCGATTTGAAAAGGTCGATTATATCGCTGAACTTCGGACCACAATGAAATGCCCGATCGAGGGGGCCTGGTATCCCAGAGGCATGCTCATTAACTGTAATGGTGATAACGCTTTGGTCTCAGCGATGAGTATGTCATTTAATTACCATCTTCCGCTGACTCTTTCGCCTGATGTGATCTGGATTACTCTTCTGTACGGGCTTTCTCAACACATCAATTTGAATGCTGAAAAATTCCGTCGTTTGCTTGTCAGTCATAATGGGGTCAAGGAACTTGAAGTCGAACGTCTCGACTTTGAACAAGGAAAGGAGAACCCTTGGGCTGAGGTTTTCGAAGAGTTTCACCAGAAGCTTGTTGAAATGAATGGCAATTTGTCCGGCGTCATTGACGTTAGTTTTTCAACGACCGGGCCGGTTGAACACGCCGTCTCTCATTTGATGACCATGGAAATGCGGAAGACATATTATGTCTACACCTTGAAGACACTCTGTGGTACTCCTTCGATTACTCTTACCGGAACGCTGGAGGACTGGACTCTTTTGCGAAGAAAAGTCAAAGAGTTTTGTGCATTTCAATTAGATACCTGGGTTTCTGCTCTCGATCCAATTCTCGCTCAGTTTGAAAACGCGATGAATGGTGACGTGAATGTTGAATTCTGGAAATCGATGTTCCATCTTCAGAGTCATTCCGGGTCACCAATCATGAATGGCTGGGCAAATGTCTTGTTTCCATTTGTGAAGGGATACAACCAAAAACTTTTCCCCAATGCCCAATTAGACGCCTGGAATCAGGCGCTGAAAAATAAGCAATTGAACTGGACTGATTTGTCGGCTTTCCCAAAGGGGGCTACGACAGAGTCTATTCCTGCATGTCTGACTTCTATCCCATTAAAAATTGACTGGAATAATCCACCTCTCAAACTTCGGCTGGTTGGTGGACTCATGGGGGTCACGCAGAACCATGAGACCTGTGCCGTGCAACCGGAAGCAGGTTGGGCAGTGGTCCATGACATTCCTACAGATCCTCCTCCTCGTGAGAGAAGAATTTGCGAGGATGGAAAGATTGTTATTAAGTACTTTTAGTCTATGGCAATTTCGGAACATGTGGCATGCCTCATTCGCCGCACAATGGTGAGTTGATGGCCGGAATTCGTTCACAATTTGGGAATCTGATGAAATCGTCGACACCGCGAGGGCTAATACGGAGTTCAACCTTGTGCTGTCCGATCCAATCAATTCATTGAATTTCCTGGTGACTCTATGCGATCAAGTTCTGAAACTGCCTTCATTTTAAATGTGTTGATAGTCTTCCTAATTTTCCCTTGCCTGAACGGCGTGGTGCAGGCAGACGAATACAACCCGCTCGAATCCACGCAGAATGTGACGACTGAGGTTTTCACGCTGGTTGATACGTCGCGTAAACGCGAGATCCCGGTGCGCTATTATTTGCCGCGGCAATCCGGGCAGCGTCCGGTGGTGCTTTTCAGCCACGGGCTGGGCGGGTCGCGAGATAATAATGGTTACATTGGCAAGCACCTTGCCGGGCGTGGGTATGTCTGTGTCTTCATGCAGCATCCAGGGAGTGATGAATCGGTCTGGCGAGGCCAGCGTCCTGCAGCGATTATGGGAGCGATGCAGGAAGCCGCCAATTTCGAGAATCTCAAGCTCCGCTGTGAAGATGTTCGCGCGGTGGTGACGGCGCTGTCGACTTGGCATCAGACCGCCGGGCATCCTTTGGAGGGACGTGTTGATGTCACCTGAATCGGCATGTCGGGACACTCCTTCGGGGCGCAGACAACGCAGGGCGTCCTTGGCCAAAGCATGCCTTTGCTCGGTCAGAAGTTCTCGGTCCCGGAGATCCGTGCAGGGGTCGCCTACAGTCCGTCCATCCCGCTGCGAGGAAATGAAGACAACGCCTTCAGCAAGATGGACCGTCCGATGATGGTGATGACCGGAACGGAAGACGATTCGCGTGTCGGTGGTCAGACGCCGGAGTCTCGTCGCAAAGTCTATCCGGCGCTTCCATCGACGATCGATCGTTATGAACTCGTCCTCGATGGGGGCCAGCACTCTGCGTTCAGCGAACGAGAAGTTCGACTCCGAGCAGCGGGTGGGGGAGCGAAGAATCCAAACCACCATCGGGTCATCCTCGCGCTGACGACCGCTTTCTGGGATGCTTACCTGCAGGATGATGCAAACGCCAAAACCTGGTTGCAAGGAAATGGCCCGCGTCAGATCATGGAGAAAGCCGACCTGTGGCAGTTTGCGACGAAGAAATAATGGCCCGAAATTTCTGCGAACCCTCGGCAGCGATTTCATGTCAGACGGGCACACTTTAACGAATGGAGGTGCCCCATGAACGATCGCAACGTCCATCCCGATCCTCACGAGTTCGACGAACACCCCTGCTTTTGAGACGATGAGCAAGCGCAGGAAAGGCTACCCGTCGGAAACTCAGGTCAAACGCGGCGTCCGCTTTGTCCACGGCGATAAGCAGTTGGAAGAAAAGCTCGGACGCAACGACCTGTGCCCGTGTGGCTCTGCCTTACGCTTCAAAAAATGCTGCCTCGACAAAGGCTGCTTTTGACGGCGTCAACCGCCATCACTTCTTTCAGGGAATGATCACGACACTCGAACACGCTCACGCGGAGAAATCTGTGTGAGCGTGTTTTTGTTTATTGAGAGTGGTCGGGTGCTGGGTTCATCAACGTCAGCACTCTCATTATTTCGATGAGTTTGATATCTTCGACGAAACTCAAAACGAAAGTCTCGACTTGAATGTCGTACCGGAATGGCAGATTCGCTGATGGAAGGTCTCTCCCTTCGCGTGGAAAATAGCGGTGTCGTGACGGGTCGGGCAATGTTTCTCTCTCACCTGGCGTGGATATCTGGAAATGAATTGGCAGACACTCAAAAACGCATCCATCGACGACATCATTGGCTGGGCCGAAACTTTGCCCTGGTGTCTGGAGATGGCTTCGTGCACACAGGATTCCGAGTGGCACGCCGAGGGAGACGTTTGGACGCATACGAAAATGGTCCTGCGTGAACTTCCAAAACTGGATGACTGGAACTCGTTGAGACCCAACGAACAGACCATCCTCGTCATGACGGCATTGTTTCACGACATCGCCAAGCCGATGACCACCGAAGTCGATTCGGAGACGGGGCGAGTCCGTTCTCCCAAGCACGCTATCAAAGGCGAAGTCATCGCGCGCTCGATTCTCAGGGACCTTGATTGCGATCTGGAGACCCGCGAGCAAATCGCGCGACTCGTTCGCTTTCATGGTCGGCCGGCGTTTCTCCTGGAAAAAGAGGAGCCGACACATGAGGTCATTCGTCTCTCGTGGTTGTTGAGTAATCGCCTGCTCTATCTGTTTGCATTAGCAGACACACGAGGTCGCGATACCAATTCGATCACTCGCCCGGAAGAGAATCTCCACTTCTGGAAGATGATTGCTGAAGAGGAAAACTGTTTCGAGCAGCCTTATCCCTTTGCGACCGATCATACGCGTGTCCACTTTGCTCGCAGCGAACGTCCGAATTTGCATTATGTCCCTTACGAGGAATTTCGTTGCGACGTCACGATGCTCGCAGGACTTCCTGGAAGTGGCAAGGAGACATGGATTCGTGAGCATCTGGCCGACCGTCCCGTCGTGTCACTGGATGAGATGCGGGAAGAGATGGCCGATTCACAAGACGGCAATCAAGGAGCGGTTGCTCATGCCGTTCGAGAGCGATGTCGCGAGTATCTGCGCGAGCAGCAGTCTTTTGTGTTCAATGCGACGAACACGACACTGCAGCATCGAGCCCGCTGGCTGGATTTGTTCGCCGATTTTCAGGCACGGATCGAGATCATTTATATTGAACCGACGCTTGGTCGAATTCTGCAGCAGAACAGGGAACGCGAAAACCGTATCCCGGAACGAATTCTTCGCAAGCTGGCAGAGAAATGCGAACCGCCAACCTGGCTGGAATGCCACCGATTGAAATATGTCGGGGCTGAATCGTAAACGTCAATTTCGCTGCAGGACTTCCATCGGATTGCGCGAGCGTTTGACGACATTTGACTGAGCGTAAAGCAGCAGCAGCTGGTGCATACTGGTGGCTTGTAATTTCTGCATGGCAGAGGCTCGGTGTTTCGCAACCGTCTGGAAAGAGATCTCAAGGCGGTGAGCGATCTGCTTGATGGACTCACCTTCCATCAGCAGGTTGACGACTTCTTTCTCGCGTCGGCTGAGTGTCGACATCGAGTTTTCAAACGCCCGGTGCTCCTGATACTCCGCCCAGCGACTGCCACTTTCGTCGAATGCGGTCTGGACTAGCTCGACTGCGGACGTCAGCAGTTGATTGTGTTCGACATAATCAAACGCACCACGTCGCATGACCCGGACGGCCAGCCGAGCGTCGAGAAATGATGACGTCATGATGATCGGCGGCACGAATTCCATCGAAGCAAGTCGGTCCAGCAAAGACAGTCCGCTCATCATGGGGAGCTGGGTATCAATGACGAAGCACTCGCATGCTTCACTGTTCGGTGAATAGCAGGAGAGAAATGCCTCAGCAGTTCTCGAAGTGTTTATTGAATAACCGTGCTGTGAGAGTCTCTCCGCTAATGTCGAGACAAGCGTTGGAATCTGATTAATGACGTAAACGGTGTGTTTCATAAGTACAGAACTTGCTCGTTTGGGGAGTCGTACGAAGAGCGTTCACTCCCAGTATAAATTGTTGTCGGTAGAAGATCGTTTTCGCTCAAACATTGTCGATCAGAGAAATCAAATTGCAGGTCATTACTTCACGAAATGTTGACTCGCTATCAGTGGCGCGTGTGACAAGACTGAGCACAGTGCGCCAACACTAGGTAATTCACCTTCTTCTCTGGGCAGACCAGTTTGGGCGTCTGTCAGGCATCACTCTGCATCTGAACGTGACGAAGTGCGTCGTTATCGCACTGGGGGCTGAATGTTCACATTTATCAACGCAGCTTCACTAGCACAACCTAGATTTCCTAGACATCCACGTCGGATCAAGGAACAAGACGGCCCCGATGAGCTGGGTCAAGATCGACGGATACCAGGAGTAAACATGTTCTCGCAAATCAAGCTTCTCATTGTCACTGCCCGAGTCGAAACAGGGACTAGCGTCCTAGAACTCGTGCGTCGTTCTGCCACTGGCAAGCTCAATGTTCAATGTATCGGACATGATCAGGTGGCATTCGCTGGCCAGGATCTCAGTCGGCATGTGATTCTTGTCGAGATTAACGAACAGTGTCGCAGTGGATTGAAAGTCATTCAAGAGCTTTCGCCTCAAGCCATGGCCGTTCTTGCGGTTGGTCGGAAAGCCTCACGCGAGTGCATCCTCGAAGCCATTCGTGGCGGCTCGCGTGATTACATTGAAATCGATGATCAATTTGGCTCGCAAGTTGTTTTGGACGTGCAAAAAATTCTCAATGCCTGTCCAGAGAAAGTCAGCGCCAAGTGCATCGCGGTCGTTTCGACTCAAGGTGGAACGGGCTGTTCGACCATCGCCAGTAACCTTGCCATTAATTTATCCATGCGAAAGCTCTCGACCGGTCTAATCGACTTTTCATCGCGCTCCGGCGATCTTGCGATCATGCTGGATCTCATTCCTGAGCATACCCTGGGCGAGATTACGTCGCGTTTTCAAACTGTCGACGATGAACTTCTCGAACAGATGAGTACCAAACACCCCAGCGGCCTTTCCCTTTACAGTCTCGACGACATTCTCTCCGACGGGGCACGCCCGATGTCCGTCGATCTCTCACGCGATCTCATTCGAGCAGCGTGTGCCAGATACAGCTATGTCGTCGTCGACCTGGGTGGCCGCACTCAGGTGACGATCGACACGCTATCTGATTTGTTCGATTCCATGCTGCTGGTTGGTTTGCCTCAACTCGTTTCACTGCGATATCTGCAGTATGGCGTTCAGAAATGGACGGAGCGTCATCCTGATGATGATCGCTTTGTCGCGGTCGTGAACCGGTTCGACGAATCTGGGGCACTTGATGGCGACAACATCTCGATGCTGCTGGGGGATCACCCGACTTACATGGTCCCCTCCGATCTGGAAAGCTGCCATCTGTCATCGAACTGCGGTGTTCCGGTCACTATGAAGCGGCCGTTGTCCAAGCTGAGCAAGTCGCTGGGCAAGATGACCGAGTCACTGCTCAAATCCAATGATCGCGAAACTTCTCCTGCTCCGAAATCGCGTCTGGAACGCTACCGGGCCATGGCCGTCGAGTTGTTCAGCTAACACAAGAACCAACACCACAGCCCTGGCAGACTTTCTCCTTTTCGCGAGCATGAATCATGGAAGCCGTTATCGATTCTCAGAAAAGTGTGGACGAGTTCAATCGTCTCAAAAAGCAGATCCATCAGAAGCTGGTCTCACGCTTGAACCTGGCGCGGATCAACACGATGGACGACTTCGAGATCCGACGCGAACTTCGCCTGGGGATCAACGAGCTCCTGCGAAACGAACGTAATCTGGTCACCAAAGAAGAACGCGAACAGCTCTGCGAAGAAATCATCGACGAGACTCTCGGCCTGGGACCGATTGAATCACTGATGAGCGATTCAACCGTGTCCGACGTTCTGATCAACGGCCCCAACAATGTTTATGTCGAACGTAAAGGCAAACTCGAAAAGACCAATGTTCGCTTTCACGACAACGAACACCTGATCGAGATCATCAAACGGGTTGCAAGTCGCATGGGACGTCGCCTTGATGAATCCTGTCCGATGGTCGACGCGCGGATGTCTAACGGCAGCCGGGTCAACGCGGTCATCAATCCACTCGCGATCGATGGAGCGCTCGTCTCCATTCGTCTATTCCCAGCCAGTCCTCTGGAAGCCAGCGATCTCATCACTAAGAGCGCTCTAATGCCACAGATGATGCACTTCCTGGGTGCCTGTGTGAAAGCAGGCATGAACATCCTGGTTTCAGGGGGAACTGGTAGTGGTAAGACCACTCTCCTCAACGTCCTGTCGTCGTTCATCCCTAAAGATCAGCGGATCACGACGATCGAAGACGCCGCCGAACTTCGTCTTCAACAGGAACACGTTGCCCGGATGGAGACGCGTCCTGCCAATCTCGAAGGCAAAGGCGAAGTCACGACACGGGACCTGATCAAGAATGCGCTGCGTATGCGACCGGACCGTATCATCGTCGGGGAATGTCGTGGCGGAGAAGCCTTCGACATGCTCCAGGCGATGATGACCGGTCACGAAGGGAGCCTCGCGACGATCCACGCCAATCACGCCCGTGATGCTCTCTCGCGTCTGGAAATGCTCGTCGGGATGTCGGGCATGGACCTGCCTTTGTGGTTCATTCAAAAGCAGATCGCCTCCGCCATCAACATCGTTGTGCAGTGCCGACGTCTCAAAGGGGGGCAACGCAAAGTTGTCCAGATCTCGGAAGTTGTCGGGATCGACAACGGAAATTACATGATGCACGACGTCATGAGCTTCGAACAACGCGGCGTCAATGATCAGGGAAATCCGATCGGCGACTTTCGGTCACACGGCATCATGCCACACTGCCTGGACAAGCTCCGGGAAAGCGGGATTGAACTGCCAACTTCGTACTTCGACGGTCGAGTCTTCACACTGGAACGTCCAGAAATCAATCGACGACAAGGAATTCTGACATGACGCTGACACTCTCCGAACTACTCATCTGTGCTGGCGTCACCGGCGGCGTTGCGAGCCTGCTGTGGGGGGCGTCGGGAATCTACGGCGACTTCTTCGGACGAACGTCCCGACGCGTTCGCAAGGCAGTCCGCCCACGCGATGCACGTGGCGGCGTTCACCAGGCGCTGCTGATGCAGGAAAAACAGACATTCACTGGCTGGACAAGAAAGTTCCATCTCTGGCATGCCGAGATCGCTCGCTACATGCTCCAGGCCGGTTGGACGCATGGTGTCTTGTCATTCGCAGGCTGTTGTTTTGCCAGCGGAATGTTTTTTTGGCTGGTGGCACTATTGTTTCATATGACGTCGTTCCTGGCGATTTCTGCGTTCGTGGTCGGTATTTCGATCCCGATCTTTGTGGTCATGCAGTTCCGGGCATCGGCGATGGCTCAGCTTTCACAGCAGTTGCCCGATGCTCTCGATCTGATGTCTCGCTCGATGAGAGCAGGGAGCACGATCGAAGGGGCAATGAATATCGTCTCGACAACATTTCCTCGACCCATCTCGCCCGCCTTTCAGACGTTCTGTGATCAGCTGCGACTCGGCTTGCCGTTTGATAAAGCCATCGAACAGATGGCCCTCAATCTTGGAGTCGCCGATGCAAAGATCTTCTGCGTCGCCATGCTGATTCAGCGTCAGTCGGGTGGGAATCTGTGCGAAGTTCTCGAACGACTATCCAGCGTCGTCAAAGTTCGACACCGACTCCAGGGACGCATTCATTCGCTCACAGGAGAAGGTCGGATGCAGGCCAATGTTCTGACAAGCCTGCCATTCGGAAGCTTCCTGCTGATCTGGTTTATTGACCCGACGTATGCCGAGAAGCTGTTGGACAACTACTGGCTGCTGGGCGGGGTTTGTGTGTCGATGTTGATTGGTGGTTTGTGGATCCGTCAGATCGTGCGTATCGAGTACTAAAACAGACTGTTTGAGAAAGAACTCCAGGAGCCATCTATGTTGAACTGGGATAGCGCGAACGTCATGCTCGCTTTGATTTTTGTCTCGGTGATGTTGATACCCATCTTGATCTACCACGGTCTGTTCTCTGCAGACAGTCAGGTCAAAGCCCGTGTTCGTCGTGCCTCTCGACGTCAGGCTCCTGGTCCGAACGAAGCCAAGGAAGCGATTTCAGGCAAGGCGGCCCGGATGCCAGGTTCGCGTCTTCTGCTCGCAACGGAAGCCGTCAGTGTTGACGACCAACGCTACGGCGGTCTGCTGCAACTCTTCTATCATGCTGGCCTGCGTGACTCGTTCGCGATTAGTGCCTTCATCATGACGTGGGCAGCATTAATCTTTGGATGCATGGGAGGAGCATTGTGGCTGTCGAGCTGGCTGAAATTCAATGGCATGGCCAGTCTCAGCGCGACCGCAGCGGGAGCCATGATTGCAATTCCGATTCCCATCTTCTGGCTGAAGTCCTGCATCAAAAAGCGACGTGGATTGATGACTCGATCGCTGTCTGACTTCATGGACCTTCTGGTGGTCTGTATCGAAAGCGGATTGAGTCTGGAAGCTGCGGTCAAACGGGTTGTCTCCGAGCTTGAGCTGGCCTGTCCGATCCTGGCGGAAGAACTTCGCCAGGTGGATAAAGAACTCGAGTTCGGCGTCACGCTGGAGGACTCGATGAGCCACTTCGCGAACCGTTCCGGGTTGAAGGCCGTCAAAGTTCTTTCGTCATTCATCGCACAGTCTCGACGCTACGGCATGAGCATCTGCGAAGCCCTTCGCGAACACTCCGCTCTGCTGCGTCATCAGCGCGAACTCGAAGCCGAGGATCGTGCCCAGAAAGCCAGCGTTGTCATCCTTATTCCCATCCTGTTGTTCATCTTTCCTGCCACCTTCGTCGTCCTTGCCGGCCCTGCCGTCATGGACCTGATGACGATGATGACCTAGGCACATCAGCGAATCGACTATACCCGAATCAATCTCCGAGAGACCCGTCTCATGCAACGCCTCGGCATTCCATTCAACGTGACCTCCAGACCCCGCGACGGCGTGGCAACTATCGAAATGGCCATCGTTCTGCCTGTTCTCATCACGCTAGCCATCCTGGTGATTGATGTCGGGCACCTCGGGTATTTTTCGTACGCGGTCTCGAATGCGACACGAAGTGCAGCGGTTTATGCGTCGACCAATCGTCGGACGGAAGTCAACATGGCACGCTGGCAAAGCGAACTCGAATCCATTGCCCGAGCGGAGTTCAACGGGATGAATGGCTACGAGGCATCTCGATTATCGATCGCGACTACGCCAGATCCAACCGTCAAAATGACCGCCAATGAATATAGCGTCACTTGCCGCTATCAGTATCGTCCGATCATCAGTTGGCCCGGTTCTGCGAGCACGATTCTGATTGAGCGAACCAGTGTCTTCCCCTCTCATCACGAGTAAACGTCCTTTCTCGCCTGCAGACTTTTTGCGAACCCGGAAGCGGGAATGAACTCATGAAACGACATCTCTTTTCTCAAGTTCCACGACACGGTGTCACTCTGGTGGAAACAGCCATTGTGCTCTCGCTCGCCATGACGGTCATCGTCGGCCTGCTGGAACTGGTTGTTTTTATGAATCGCTATCAATCCTGCTCACACGCCGTTCGCAGGTTGGCTCGCGAAGCCGCTCTGCGTGGGAGTCGATCCGGGCCGGAAAAGACGGTGTGGGGACCAACCGAAATCACAACCACCGCCAGCAGCAGTCACGACATCGCGCAGATTGTTCGTCCCTGGTTGATGATGGTTCGACCTGAAGACGTCACCATCCGCATTCACTATCCCGATGGCGACAATCATCGCGGAGACAGAGTTCAAATCGACCTGTCGTATCCATTCACCCGCACATCGCGACTCTTCGGTGTGTCTCCCAGTATGGTCAAAACAATCACGTCCACCATGGAAATTGCCCACTGAGCAGCAACACCATACTGGTCCGTTTTCCGATTCGAAACAGTCACCTCTCTTGCCGCTAACGAGTTCTCGATTTGTTCAAAGGTTGAAGCCGTGAAGAACACTATTCATCACACCATCACAACACACCGTTCCGGGAAGATTCTCGTTCTGGTTGCGATCAGTCTTCCCGCGTTAATGGCTGTCGTGGGAGTCTTTACCAATTCGATGACGGGCTTCAAAGCCTCGCTTGATCTGCAGCACGTCAGCGATGCAGCGGCGTTGGCAGCAGCCAAGGTCATCCGTGACAACGAAGGCACGATCGCTGCGGCGGCTCAATCGGTCCTCGCTGACCATAACTTAACTTCAACAGTGGCCTGTGTGGTGACGCGGCCACCGACAACCGGTCCGTATGCCAGCAATCAGAACTACGTGGAAGTCACTCTCACGAGTAGCCGTGCAGCAATGTTCTCCCGATTCATGAGCCACGGAAATACTGTCAATTACTGCGTTCGCTCAGTCGCGGGCGTGGAAAAAGAAACCACCGATGTGGCTCTGCACATCCTCGATAAGAATCCTGCACAACTTTCGGTTCTGGGGATTTCGGGACTGCTTCCTTCTCTACCGGCGTTGCTGGGGGGATTGGAAGTCCTGGGACTCGGCAGCGTTCGCGTCGATGGCTCTGTCATCGTCAATACAAAATGGAGCGGCGAGGATGCACTTGGAGAGAAAGTCGGCGAATACGGCAATCTTCCGTTGTTGCAGCATGCTGTCTCCTGCACGCCGCTTTTGGCTTTGACACGTTTTCGCGCGGATCAAATCTGGGTCACTGGCGGCGTTGATCGTAAGGAAAATTACGGGCCCTGCAGCGGCGACGATCACCCGCTCATCGCCAATCAGTGCCCCGTCGACGATCCGTTTGAGGATCTGCCAGTACCGACATCGTCGGTTGATCCGACCAATATCAACTCGACCTACCGAGGCTCTGTGACTGTCGTGAGTTTGCCGATCCTGCTGCCGCCGGTTGTCCTTCGTCCCGGGATCTATGACTCGATCAACATTGTGGCAGGACGTGTTCGTTTCGAACCAGGGATTTACATCATTCGCTCAACAAATCTGCTGGTCGGAGCAGGCCTGGTCATCGCGGCAGGACAGGTCGAAGCCAATGGCGTGATGTTCTACATTACAGACTCAGCGTCTTATCATCCTTCCAACGGCTCACCTGACTCCCATGACGCGAATGTTGATCCCCATCATCCTGGAGCACTGTCAGTCCTGCCAAGCGTTGTCATCAACGCAGCGGTTCTTAACAGCAGTTATACAGGGCTAAATGATCCATCGAGCCCTTTTCACGGAATGCTCATCTATCAACGCCGACATGACCGCCGCCCAATTGTCATTCTGAAACAGGACCTGCTCCTGAGCGACAGCACGTTTGAAGGCACGATCTATTCAAAATGGGGGCACGTCATTCTTTCCGGCCAAGGTCAATTCAATACCGCCATTGCAGCCGGTTCGGTACGCCTGCTGACGGTCACCCAGACGAATATCTCCCCCAGCCGCAAGTTGCCAGCAGCGAGGAATATCACGCTGGTGGAATGATTCGTCGTGCCGGCTGTTATTACATTCCGGCCGTTTTCGCGTCTCATCGCGAGAGTCTATGGGATCTGGTTTGCTGAATAGACAGGAAAATGGTCTGTTTGCAGCAAAGATGCTATCAGATGCCAATAGATTATCAGCCTGAGGTAACAAAGCATAAGAATTTCGGAGCTCTTCCACTACAATGACTCGCTCACAGAGCGTCAGTTATTTGTCAGAAACCAAGGCGGAAGTGATATTCACATGAACCGATCTGTGCTGAGTTTGAAGCGAGAAGAAAAAGTCCCCGTCACGATTTTCCCGGATGTGACCGGCGTCAATAAACAGGTCGCACGCATTATCGTCGATCTGGTTCGTCAGAAAGCAGCCGAGGGCAAAAAAGCCGTGCTGGGCTTAGCGACAGGTTCCTCGCCGATCGGTGTTTATCAGGAACTGATTCGCTACCACAAAGAGGAAGGTGTCAGCTTCGCTCATGTGGTGACGTTCAACCTCGATGAGTACTTCCCGATGAAGAAGGAAACCGAGCAGAGTTACTGGCTGTTCATGCACCAGAACCTGTTCAATCACATCGATATCAAGCCAGAAAACATCAACATCCCGGACGGCACGTTGGCCCCGGAGCAGGTCGCTGACTTTTGTGCCAACTATGAGAAGAAAATCGCGGACGCTGGTGGACTCGATCTGCAACTTCTCGGTATCGGCCGGACGGGACACATCGGCTTCAACGAGCCTGGCTCCGACGAGGAAACCGTGACCCGTCTGATTACTCTGGATTCGATTACCCGCACCGATGCTGCCAGTGACTTCTTCGGCGTTGAACACGTTCCGACTCGCGCGATCACGATGGGCGTGAAGACCGTGATGTCGGCTCGGCAGGTTGTCCTGGTCGCGCTGGGCGAAGGGAAGTCCTCCATCGTCGCTCAGTCGGTCGAAGGGGATGTCACTCCGCTGATTCCTGCGACCTATCTGCAACTGCATGACAATGTTCATTTTTACGTCGATCAAGCCGCGGGGGCTGGGCTTTCTCGTTCGAAGTGTCCTTGGTTGTACGGAAGTCCGGAATGGACCGATCAACTCGTTAAACAAGCTGTCATCTGGCTGGCTGACAACACTCAAAAGGCCCTGCTCAAGCTGACCGACAACGACTACAACGAGAACGGCCTCCAAGGACTGCTGGCCGATCAAGGGCCTGCTTATAACATCAACTTGAAGGTCTTCCGAACGATCCAGCAAACGATTACAGGCTGGCCCGGCGGTAAGACGCCCGATCGTCAGCAGCCTGGTGATCGACGTCGACGCTTTGAAGACATTTATCCCAAGCGAGTCATCGTTTTCTCTCCACACCCTGACGATGACGTCATTTCGATGGGCGGCACCCTCATCCGTCTGGCCGATCAGGGGCATGAGGTGCACATTGCGTATCAGACTTCTGGGAACATCGCGGTTTTCGATGATGACGTCGTTCGTTACATCGACTTTCTGAAGTATGTCAGCCAGGAAGTCAATCTCGCGCCCGAGATGGCGAACTCTCTGTACAAAGATGTGTTGACGGCATTCACGAAGAAGGCACCGGGGCAGATCGATCCTCAGCTGATTCTGAAAATGAAGGGCTTTATCCGACGCAGCGAAGCCCGTTCCGGTGCGCGAGCCAGTGGCGTGCCCGACGAGCGGACGCACTTCATGGATCTTCCGTTCTATGAGACCGGGAAGGTCAAGAAGAACCCGCTCTCTCAGGTCGATATCGATATGACCAAAGATCTTCTCAACCAGATCAAACCACACCAGGTTTATCTGGCAGGTGATCTTTCCGATCCTCACGGAACGCACCGTGTCTGCTTATCAGCTGCCTTGCGTGCGCTGACGGAACTTAAAGACGAGGATTGGCGTCAGACTTGCGAAGTCTGGCTGTATCGAGGAGCCTGGCAAGAATGGCCGGTCCATCAGATCGAGATGGCAATTCCCCTCAGCCCGCAGGAAGTCGATCGCAAACGAACGGCGATCTTCAAGCACCAGTCACAAAAAGACCGCGCTCTGTTCCCCGGAGCAGACAGCCGCGAATTCTGGCAGCGTGCCGAACAGCGCAATGCCGGGCTGGCAGAGCATTACAATCGTTTAGGACTGGCTGAATACCAGGCCATGGAAGCGTTTGTGATGTGGAAGGGCTAGACTCCTTAAGAGCCGTGACAATCAGGAAACGCAACCGATCGCGAAAAATTTAACAGTGCAATAATCCGGGTTGCTCGCCCGGGACTTTCAATGAGACTGGTCTAGGAATGAAACGGATGCGAGTGTTGTGCGTTGGGGCCGGTCACATGGGACGCTCTCACGCGCTGGCCTGTCAGAAACTGGATGCCTTTGAAGTCGTCGGCTTGTGTACGCGACGCAAAGAAAGCAGCCAGGGTCTGCTCGATGAACTCGGCTCAGGCGTGACGCATTACAGCGACTACTTCCTCGCGCTCCAAGAACTCAAGCCGGATGCCGTCTGCATCGCGAGTTACACCGAGTCTCACTACCCCTTCACGAAAGCCGCTCTGGAAGCGGGGTGCCACGTGTTCGTGGAGAAGCCACTCGCGGAAACTCTTGAACAGTCACTCGAACTGGTCGAACTGGCCAAGTCCAAGAAGCTGAAACTGCTGGCCGGTTACATTCTTCGTCACCATCCCGCCTGGACGAAGTTCGTCGAGCTGGCCCGCGATCTTGGCAAGCCGCTGGTGATGCGATTGAACCTCAACCAGCAGTCGTCTGGATCGAACTGGATGACGCATAAGAACCTGCTGGCCTCGGTCTCGCCGGTCGTTGATTGTGGCGTGCACTATGTCGACATCATGTGCCAGATGACTCAATCCAAGCCCATTCGCGTTTCGGGGATTGGCGCTCGCCTGACGGACGAAATCGGCGCGGACAAGATCAACTACGGCCAGCTTCAAGTCACCTTCGAAGACGGTTCCGTCGGCTGGTACGAAGCCGGC
>SXPC01000262.1 GCA_005778225.1 Planctomyces sp.
CCCCAGAACCGCACCAGCCGTTTTTTCGCATGGGCTGCTTCCACATACGTCCTCAGCTTCTCCTTCTCCTCGGCAGGCATCTCCCCTTTCCCCTTCCACGTGAACATCGACGACCAGCTCGTACTGATCCAGGGCATCGAATGCGCCGGCAAGTCACTCTCAATCGCTCCCGGCCTTCCATCAATCCCCGCATAACAAACCGCCTGCTTCTGCATCGTCTCCCCGGGAATACTCCCGCTGATCACCGCCGTCACCGCCCCCTGCGTCCACACCCCATCCCGACGCACCGACAGAATATCCGCATACTTTTCCAACTGCTCATGCACCGCCTGATACGTACTCTCAGCTTCCGTCTTCAGATCCACCAGCAAAAAGAATTGTTCCTGCTCCTTGGAAACCTTTCCACCATTCTTTTTCACCCGCTCCCGCAACGGCTTCAGATACAGCTCCTCCAGCGTCTTCTTCGAAGAAATCGCCTCAATGGAAGTATGCCCCACCAGCAACTTCCCCTGATGCAGAATCACATCCGCCTCCACACTCCCAAACCCCAACTCAAGCGCATCCAGCAACGGCCTCCCATGCAGATAATCATTATGCGCATGCTTAATCACCCCACGCTCGTCTGCAGGCTCCTGCCCAACGACACCGATGACATCTGCAACCAAAATAACCACAACCAGAGGTAGCATTCGAAGCATCATAAGTCTTCACTCTTTCTCGAACGGTAAGGGCGAGGCTCCATCCGAGCCACTGTCCCGCGTTCCAAAGCCAAGGTCTACAAATCGTCGCCCCGTCTCACACCGGTTGAGTGAATCATCGCTTCTTCATGCAGACGCTGTGTGACGCGAGAATCTCCTCGGGGATGAT
Source organism: Planctomyces sp. (assembly GCA_005778225.1). Lineage (GTDB taxonomy): Bacteria > Planctomycetota > Planctomycetia > Planctomycetales > Planctomycetaceae > SXPC01. Next base: position 868 of record SXPC01000262.1, read on the forward strand.
CTTTTCAACAAAACTGGCATTCCACAAGAGACTTCGCCCTCCCAAAAACGCTGACCCTGTCAGCCGTTGGCATATTCCCGGACAGCCTGAATCGCTACTATAATGGATGCGTTGCTTCTCCATCCCTTGTGAGGCCGGTCTGTTATGTGGCACGTCAGCATGGTCTGTATTATTTCCAGTTACGCAGTCTCGCTGCTGCTGGAGACGATGCGTCTACTGCGAAATGCGACCTGGATGTACCCCCTGTCATTACTGATGACGGCGGCGGGTCTGCTGGCTCATACAATTTATCTGGCCTCCCGTTCGTCTCAAGTCAGTCTGCCACCACTGGTCGCATCCAGCTACGACTGGTTTCTGGTGCTCGCCTGGGTGATGGTGGTGGGGTATGTCAGCATTTCGCTGGTTTATCGGAAGACGCCGTACGGAATTTTGTTTTTGCCGCTGATCCTGCTGTTGGTCAGTGTCTCACTGCTATTTCAAAGTTCCCCGCAGCCAGTCGTCCGAGACTTTCGTGTGCTGACGATGGTCCACACAGCGTCCCTGGTGTTTGCGTTTGCAGGTGTCTTGTCTGCAATCGTCCTGGCTGTGATGTATCTGCTGCAGCATTATCGTTTGCGTTCCGGGAACGCCTTTCTGAAACGCTTTCACCTGCCAAGCTTAGAGCAACTGTCCCGATGGAATCGTGGAGCCGTCATCATTGCCGTTCCGCTCCTGACTGTCGGCGTTGGGTCAGGAATTCTGCTCGGTCTGCGGCATCCAGAAAAACTACCCCACTTCTCGCTGTTCGACCCGCTGATCGCTGGCTACCTCATTTCCTTTGCAATTATGCTCGGCCTGTTTATTCGCCTCCTCACCACGCCTTCCGGGACAGGAAAGCACATGGCCTGGATGACGATCTGGGTATGCGGCTTTCTGCTTCTCTCGGTCGTCGGACTGCAGATTCTCTCAGGAGCCAACGTCAGTTCGAACAACTGGCACGGCGGCTCTTGAACCTCCCTCCTCATCGCCCCACCCCAAATGTCCCGCCTCATCCTTCTCTATTTCCAAGCATCGTACGACGAACATCTTTGACCACCGCAAATTTTGACCACCGTTTTCATTGACCAACGCACTGAGATTTGATTCGTGAAAGTCAGCGTGACCTACTGTAACCACGAGACCACCAGTGTCTCGTTGCGCGAGAAGATCGCGTTCGCCAGCGACGATGACTTCGCGCGGGGTTACGAAATCATCCGCAGCCAATTCCCGAATCATGAATGCGTCATCGTCTCGACATGCAACCGAATCGAGTTTTATCTCGCGACCGATCAGCAGGAGATCACCTGCCCGAGTGTCGACGACTTCGTCAAAACAATCTCACTCATCCACGACGTTTCTCCCGAAGACTACCAGACCGCCTTCCGCCAACAATGCGACGATCATTGCTTGCTGCACCTGTTCGAAGTCGCCAGTTCTCTTGACAGTATGGTGCTCGGAGAAGACCAGATCGTCCATCAGGTCAAAGCCTCTTACCTGAAAGCTCAGAACTACATGGCTGTCGGAACGGGGCTGCATCACCTGTTTCAATCAGCACTCAATGTCGCCAGCACCGTGCGTAAGAAGACACGGCTATCCGAAGGTAAAACATCGATCGCGTCTGTTGCGGTTGGCGAGTTCGGACGAAGCATCTTTGCCGACTACACCGACAAACAGGTTCTCGTTATCGGTGCCGGTGAAATGGCAGAAGAGGCTCTGAACTATCTTCGTGATGCTGGAGTTCGAAATACGATTGTCATCAATCGAACTTACGAAAAAGCAATCAAACTGGCCGAGACGTTCGGCGGAACGACGGCCCCTTTCGAAGACCTCGACAAGTATCTGGCATCTGCTGACATCATCATCGCCGCGACCGGCGCACCATCCGCCTGGCTGACCGCTGAGCGGGTCTCACTGGCACGCAAAGCCAATCGAACGAAAACACAGTTTATTCTCGATCTGGGAGCCCCGCGCGATTTCGCGGACGACGTCGGTCGACTCGATGACAATCTGTTTTTGTACAACATTGATGACCTGGAAGAGGTCTGCCAGAAGAATCGCGAACTGCGTGTCAAAGAGGTTGCCAAGGCCCGCAAGATGATCGAAGACGCAGCCGCGAAGTGCCTCGCGCAGCTCCGTCAACGCAACGCGGCTCCTGTCATCGCCAACTTGCGAACGCGCTGGGAGCAGATCGGCAAGTCGGAATACGATCGTCTGACGTCAAAACTGTCTCATCTGCCGGCCGAAGACCTCAAGCAGGTCGAGATCGCCGTCGACCGAATCATTAACAAGCTGCTTCACACGCCGATCGAGGCGATTCGTAAACAATCACTGGAAGAATCGCATGAGTCATTCGTCGATACACTCAAACGGCTTTTCCATTTGACAGATTAAAAACGCGACTGGATCTGTCTTCACGAGAAATGTCGAAGAATTCCGACCAGTCACCGCTTCCCCTGCTCCGTTAAGGACTATATTCTGGGGGAGAAACATCAACCCTCACCGATCAATGAATGGGAGACGCTCCACATGCTGACTCGACGGTCACTTCTGACCCTGGCCTTGTGTACGCTCGCAGTATCGCTTTCCAGCGCCTTTGGTATCACCCGGGCCGATGAACCACGTATTCTCTTTGTGACGCAGTCAAAGACCTTCGTCCACAACCCGGTCAAACGAGCCAACGGCGAACTGGCATCTTCTGAAATCGCCATGCGTCAATTAGCCAAGGAAAAAGGCTACAAGATCGACTTCACTCAGAATGTCGCAGAAGATTTCACCGTCGAGAAACTGAAGAACTACAACATCGTTATGTTTTACACGACCGGCTTCCTGCCGATTTCCGACGAAGCCCGGGATTATTTCATCAACGACTGGCTCAAGCAAAAGGGTCACGGGTTTATCGGCGTCCACTCCGCATCAGACACCTTCCACAGCGCCGGAAACAAGGAAGAGAATGAAAAAGGCCGCTGGTACTGGGAAATGATCGGCGGCTCGTTTGTCAGCCATCCTTGGACGTCTGGTGATGATGTCGTCCTCGCGATTCATGAACCGACCAATATCCTGATGAAGCCCTTTGGAGAAGAGTTCAAGATTCGTGACGAAATCTACATGTATCACAACTGGCAGCCAGAGTCAGTCCGCGTCCTGATGAGCCTGGACATGGAGAAGACAAAGAAAAAGAATCCACGGCATGTTCCAGTTTCGTGGATTCGCAGCTGGGGCGATGGCCGCATCTATTACAACAATCTTGGCCACAACGACACGACGTGGGCCAACCCGGCGTACCTGACCTCGATCAATTCAGCCATTGAGTGGATCAATGGGAAGTTCGATCTGGAGACAACGCCGAATCCAGAGGTCTCAGAGCAGCAAGAAGAAGCTGCGAAAAAGGCGGCAGGTTAGTAAGACCGTCGTCTTCAAAAGAACAAGTACAAAATGCACGTGGCAGCCGCCTTCGGACTTCCACGTGCATTTTCCGTTTTTTAAGAGATCATGCGACATTTTATTTGTTCAGAAGACGAGTCCGCGACGAGTATTCGTTCAATACTGATGAAATTGCAGCGAAGTTAAAGAATCATGTCATCCACGTGGGATTCTATTTCGTATGACATTTCAGGAGGACTGGTCTGTCGCTGGACGCGGTTTATTAAGTAAAATTGAAGCCTGTCCGCTATTTTGAAGAAATGAGTGTTGCAATATGGATGAAATGGTATTTGGTGATTCGGAATTTGGGTCTGCGCCGCGACATCATCGAAAATGGCCGACGGTCCTGGCGGTCCTTCTCGGACTTGCAATGATTCCAATGGGATTCTACGGCTTTGAGAAACTAAACCAACAAGGAAAAAGCGTCATTGTTTCGAAGACATTTGCTGAGGGTGGCCCATATATGGGCCCAATTAGGCAACAATATTTATCTGAGATGAGTGCCGTCATTGACGATGCAGATGGAATAGAAAATGAGCCGGAACAGATCTGGGGCACCTGGGTCATGAATTACTATGGCCCGAGATACCTTCAGATCAATCCTGATCACACGGCTCGACTGGTCAGTTTTCCAGACATGCTGGCGCAGATGGTACTCGGGACCAAGCGTCTTGACATTAACTGCAATTGGACGCGCGACGGCAACCGTATCCACTTCAAGATGGCTGATGGAACACCCGAGAATGCGTTCAATTATGTCCTGAAAACATGGGGCAATACTCTCCCATATGAGTTTGTTTCGGTCAGTCCGGAAACATTGACATTCAAAGACCTCAGCGATGGAAAAATGGACGTCTGGTCTCGCACAGACTCCATCCCGGCTCTGCACCTGATGACTGATAAACCCTCGGAAAGCTGAGGGGAGCAGCCGTGAATCATGCCGGAAGCTGACGTCTCGTTTGACATTGGGGCGAATATTAACAATGCTACGAGCAATCAGATGAAGTCTCCTTCGTATCTTTTGATTGCTCGAAAACGCCCTCATGATTGCAGCCAACACGAATTCTACATCTCACTGGCATCAACTCGCTGACTCGGTCCTCGACGGTCATTCGCTGACTCGCGAGGAAGCCAAGGGGATCCTCGAGTGCGATGATGTCGAGATCCTTGATCTCCTCGCTGCAACGTACAAGATTCGCTACCGCTACCATCAGAACAACATTCAGCTGTATCAGTTGAAGAATGCCAAGAGCGGGCTCTGTCCGGAAGATTGTGGCTACTGTTCTCAGTCGATCGTTTCGGACGCGAAGATCGACAAGTATGCCTGGCTGAACGAAGAAAAACTGATGGCAGGTGCCCGTCAGGCCAAAGAAAATCAGGCGAGAACTTACTGCATCGTGGCCTCAGGTCGCGGGCCGACGAATCGTGAAGTTGAGCACGTCTCAAAAGTCGTCGAGAAAATCAAAGCCGAAACCGGTCTGCATATCTGCTGCTGCCTGGGACTGCTCAAGCCTGAACAAGCTGACCGCCGCAAGGCGGCTGGTGTCGACCGCATCAATCACAATTTGAATACCAGCAGAAAATACTACGAGACCATCTGCTCGACACACACCTACGAAGACCGCATTGATACGCTCAAAATCGCTTCGAATGCAGGCATGGAGCTTTGCAGCGGCTTGATCGTCGGCATGGGGGAGACGATTGATGACATCGTTGAAGTCATCATGGAACTCAAGCAACTCAACGTCGAATCGATCCCGGTCAACTTCCTGAATTCGATTGATGGAACTCCTTTGGAAGCCGTCAAAGAATTAAACCCCCGCTACTGCTTGAAGGTTCTGTGCCTGTTGCGGATGGCTCATCCCCGGATTGAAATCCGCATCGCAGGTGGACGCGAAATCAACATGCGTTCCATGCAGGCGTTTGGGCTGTATGCCGCCAACTCTCTGTTCGTCAGCGACTACCTGACGACCAAAGGACAACTGCCGGAAGAAGACCATCGCATGATCCTGGACATGGGGTTCGTCATCGATCAGTCGATGCCCGTGAAGACCTGTGAATCGGCTTGCTGAATCCAGGTAGGGTCCGCTGTGCGGACCAATGACCAACATGCGATGCAATAAGATGCCCTGTTGAATGTTGGATAAATACTTATCGTAGCAATCGGCAAGGTCGCGGCTTACGGTCCGCACAGCGGACCCTACGATTCGACTGTTGTCCACGTTGCCGAGTAACGATGAAACCGTTTTGCGAGCGCTTTGGGTTGCTCCGCGAAAAGGCGGTTTGAAAGCTCGATCGCGTCCTCTTGTAGCTGCTTGCGGCGGTCAGCGATCAGATGGCAAGCCGCCTGTGCCTGCTCGCTGTCATCGCCTGGCAGATGCGTCTTGAGAACTGCCAGGTCATGGTCATCGCCGAGGAGTTCGGTGAGTTGATCGAGTTCGTTGCTGACACATTCCATGATCGCAGGCCACAGTCGTTGCAGGAAGCGAGTGTGATACCAGTAATACTTGGCTTGTTTACGGAATTCGTGCCACTGCTCGTCACTTCCCTCATTCTGCACCTGCTGGAAGGCGGTCACAGCTTGTGAATAGGTCGCCTTCAGCCCATCGATCAGATCTGCTTCCTTTGAGTCTTTGCAGTTCCAGGTGCTGATACGCTGCATGGCGCCTCGCAACTGCTGAATTTGCTCTGCGATATGCGGCGTCATCGCATCTAGATGACTGGCATTGGGCAACTGAGCTTCGAGCCAATCAATGACGTCGCCAAACTCAGACTTTCTGCAGACATGACGCAGCTCGCGCACCGCTTCTTTCAGTGCATCGGAGTCACGACTCGATGAAAATGTTCTCGCAGCATCTCGATACCAGGCGTTTTCGGTTTTGTAATTCGTCAGCCAGGGTTTGCCTAATCGCAGGATCGCGCGAATTTTCTTGCAGCGTTTGCGGAAGTCGTGAATGCGTTCACTCAGAGTCTCCGTCTCATCTCCCAGTTCTGAGATGGCAATTTCAGCCTGATCGCGGACCGTGCGTTTAATCGCTTCGAGCGATGATTCGTGGCGTTTGAGATGAAAGCTCATGGACGAGTCTCGGGCAGTCATGGTGTCATGCGGATGGGCTCACTCCATTTTCTGACATGCAGCGATCAATTGCCATCAAAAAGCAGAACAGAGACCGCGCACGAAAAAAGCCCCGGACGTGTTCTGAACGAACATGACTGGGGCTTTGTCGTTCTCGTAGACGCCGTTAGCGTCCGAGCGTGAAGTCAGGGAGGTGGACGATCTTTCCACCCTGCATCGCTGATTCGTGAGCACAGATGCCGACGCAGGTCCAGTTGGCACTGGTGACGGCGTTCGGCCATGGATCGCGATCTTCAGCCAGAGCTGTCAGGAACTCATTAACGAGGTGCGGGTGTGAACCGCCGTGACCGCCACCCTGAATGAACGAGAGGTGCTCGGTGTCGTGAATTTCCTGTGGCAGAGTGAACTTACGAATTGGCTCGGGAAGCAGGTGAGCGAAGTCCGGCACTTCGATTTTCTGGGCGATTTCGTGCTCAGGCTTCTTGGCCGTGTGAATAACGTGAGGCTCGTTCTCAATGAGCGTCCACTCGAAGCTCTTCTTCGTACCATAGACATCGAAGCTTTCGCGGTACTGTCGAGCGACGTCGTACAGGAATCGCCAGATATGCGCGGTCAGTTCGGTGTCTTTGATCTTGATGTGACATGACTGGACCGCGAACGGGTTACCAGACTTCTTGGCGATATCTTCACGGACGCGTCCCGAACCAAAACAGCTGACATACTCAGCCAGGCCGTTGACCAGTCCCAGGCAGGGGCTGACGACATGGGTCGCGTAGTGCATCGGAATCATTTTCTGCCAATAATCCGGCCAGCCGTCCATGTCTTGCGGGTGGGACGCAGCCAGGTGCTGAATATCGCCGAGTTCGCCCCGTTCGTACATGTCTTTGATGAACAGGAATTCGCGACTGTAAACAACAGTCTCCGCCATCATGTACTTCAAGCCGGTGTCAGCGACTTTCTCAACAACCTTCCGACAGTCATCGAGAGTCGTTGCCATCGGGACGGTGCACATGACGTGCTTCCCGGCTTCGAGAGCCTTGACCGACATCCAGGCGTGATCAGGAATCGGGCTGTTGATGTGGACGAAATCGATCGAAGGATCTTCGAGGACCTGCTCGTAGGTCGTATAGCGTTTCTCGATGCCGAATTCGTCGCCGACTTTATGGAGTTCCGATTCGTTGCGACGACAGATCGCCGCGACGTTTCCGAGTGGGTGCTCCTGATAAATCGGAATGAACTCGGAGCCGAAACCCAGCCCGATCATCGCGACGTTGAACGGCCGAGATGGAGAGGCGGGTCCGCCTGTTCGAGGTTTGAAGGATTGATTGATCGTGGTCACTGTGAATCACTCCCTGAGAATGATCGATTGTGCTGAATGGACGTTTCCGAATGAAACCCGGACCGCTGACTCTATGTTTCGTCAAGTTTTAACCAAAGTCGATACTTTTAACGAGATAGTGCTTTGGGATTGGGTTTATTTTCTTCACCTGACAAAGCAAGCTCGACACGCGTATTGTTCTTGTCGAACGTATGGACGAGTTCGCTTTTGTCATTGTACTTGGAAGGGATAATTTGCACGATGATCGGAGTCGGCGGAACGCCTTCGTGCGTTTTGGGCTGATCACCGATGTGCTTTTGTGAAATGACCTGGATTCGATTCTCGCCCGGTGTGACGCGAGTCGAGAAACTGCCATTGGAAATGGTTGTCGCTGATGGGTTGCCTCCTGCTGTCGGATAGAATGTGATGTATCCCTCACTCAAAGGGGAGCCATTCCAGGTGACGCTGCCGGAGGCGGTCATTTTTCCATCATTGGCTCCGCAGCCAACGAAAGTCAGACTTGTCATCGAGAGGAAAAGACAGGCAGACAGTTTCGCGTAGAAGTTCATGATCTCAACCCAGTGCAACGAGTAAAAGTCTTGGGGAAGCCCTTCAGAACTTTGTCTGAAGGGAACACTCATCAGTCACCACAGGCGACCTAGAACTCACCAACAACTTGTCCGTCGCTGCGTCCGCCGAGTGAACGCCAGACTCGCGAAACATCGATATTTTCTGAGACGAATCGAACCGATCCATCTCCCATGGCTGTTTGCACGCCACCTTTGTGAAGACTGCGAGCGGCATTACGTTGATCCCAGAAGGCCTGATCCCAACCAGTTTGCTGGCAGAGCTGTGAACCGATTGCACCAGTCAGGCGTGTGTAACAACGAGGCATCAGGTCAGGCACTGGGCTGTTAGGGCCAGTGAACGTCGTGAAGCCCGACCCACCTGTCGTCAGAGCCAAACCCTGGGTGCAGTGTCCAGGGAATTCCTGTGGAGTGATAATTTCACTCAACAGAAGTGTATTGGAAAGTCCGTCAGTACAGTCTGCGAACCGGACACATCGGTCGATCCGGAACAGACCATCTTCAACAGGGACGGTCACAGACGGATTCGTAGGATCTGTCAGCGCCCGGGGAAGTTGATCGGTTTGTCCATAACAGACGACGTAGTTATACATCGGCTGGCCCCAGGGCTGACCTGGGTATACGACTGCCGTGTCGTCCGTTGGACACAGGAAGGAGGGAATCTGCGTACTCTTCAGTTGAGGAATGTTCTGATCGATGAAGAAGACGCCGAGATTTGTCTGATCGTACAGTGCCGACTGCTCAACGAACGGGAAGATCCGCGGCATCCAGGAAAACCCATCGATCCCACCTTCGTGTGGCTGGATCATTCGTCCCCAGCTGGGACGGTAATAAGTCGCGAGTGCACCGAACGGCAGAGTGTTGTAGACATCGTGATAGTTGTGCATCGCCAGGGCGATTTGCTTGAGGTTATTCTTACAGGTGCTGCGTCGCGCGGCTTCGCGGGCCTGTTGAACAGCAGGAAGAAGAATCGCGACGAGAGTCGCAATGATGGCAATCACCACCAGGAGTTCGATCAAAGTAAAACCGGACCGTCGTGAAGCTCGTGACATGAGAAACTCCTGAGAGCATGTGAAAAGAATCGGGTCTGGCCAAAAATTACCGCCGGAGACAACTTCCGTATTACGCAAATCAAAACGCCAGACAACCCTATCTTCACCCAGTGGATTGCGAATATCAATGAGATCTTGCGCAATCCAGCTTTCATATTTAACATCACTCACGACATGATACCTTGATGTATTTTGTCAGTGATTCTCAAACATCCAATGGCCCGGCATCCCCGCTGCCATCATTTTTATCGGCGCCCGCTGGTTTCCGCTGGGGGGCGTCTATTGTCCGCCTCGACAGCTTTCGGTGCGGGATTTTCTGTTCCCTTCAACTCGAAGGTCAATGATTCGCCGGACCCGTTAATATCGGCAGTCAGAACAGAGTTCTGATTGTACTCCTGTGGTATGTACTGATAGCTGATCACCTCGTCAGTACTACGTCCCCCAGGAACCTTCACATCCTTATAGGCAACAACACCGACATTCTTCTTGCCAGTCTTGACCCGTGCGGTGAACGATCCGTTGACCACATCAGCGGCGTCAGAAGACTTCTCCGCTTCAACGAACGAAATTGTTCCTCGTTCCAGAGGTGCACCATTCCACGTGACGGTCCCTGTCACCTGAACCTTGCCGTCGGATGCACCACAACCACTCAAACTGATCAGGAACAAACTCATTACACAGACGATGTTCTTCACGTCCCGACTCCTCTTTTTACGACAGCAACTGATCGAAAGGTAAAAAATGAGGGCGGCCAATCGACATCGGCCGCCCTTCAAGACTCATCTGAGTAAGCAATTAGAATTCGCCGACGACTTTCCCGTCCTGGCGACCAGCCAAAGCATGGTGAGTCCCAAGATCGATGTTGTCACTGATAAAGCGGACCGATCCGTCGCCGAGGGTGACTTGAGCACCGCCCTTGTGGAAACTGCGAAGCGTGATGATAGCATCCCACCAGTTACCGGCGATCCCGGCTTGAGCGGGGTTCTCTCCGCCGATTTTATTGTAGCCGTTGGCTACGATGTCCTGATTTTTGGAGTTTGGTGTGTAGTAAGCCGTGAAGCCAGAGCCCATGTTCTGGTGAACTCGCCCCATCCCCGTCCACGTATTCACCGAATCTGGGGTGATGATTTCACCCACCATGTAGGTATTGCTCAAGCCGTCATTGACATCTCGAAGCTTAGTCCACTTGTTGAAGAACTCGAACATTCCCTTCTGAAAGGTGATGTTGACGCCGTTCTGAGTCAGGTTCGATTGATCGTAGTCCGTGTTCCCCATATTGACCGGGTAGTTTCTCATGATACCAGACCAGGTGGCATTACCCTGCTCTGTAACGAGAATCGAATCTGACGGACAATGGAAGACAGGAATTTGCGCGTCACGGATGACGTTATTGACGGTGGCACTTCCCTCGAACAAAAGTCCCCAGGTAATGGTGTCGTACAGGGCGCCTTGCTCCAGGAATGGGAGGAGTCGGAAGGCATAACCCGGGCAGCCACGGTGATCCCAGAGACTGTTTCCCCAGTCGCGACATTGGCTGATAGCCTGTGGCAGGTAGTCATACGTGTCGTGGTAATTGTGGATTGCGAGTCCCAGTTGTTTCAAATTGTTCTTACAGCTGCTGCGTCTGGCCGCTTCGCGTGCCTGTTGAACGGCTGGAAGAAGAATAGCCACTAGTGTCGCAATAATTGCGATCACAACTAATAGCTCGATCAACGTAAAGCCACGATTAGAAGATCTGGACATCGACATGCTCCCGATAGGAAAAGAATGAGGGGTCGTAATGACGACCGAAAGAACAGCTGCCTGAATTGCGGATAGATGTGAAGTAGGACAACACGATTATCGAAAGTTTCGGGGAACGCATCAATGAGATCTTGCGCAAACTTGCTTTCATATTTTACAATGTTTACTGAATGAATCTTCTGTACTTGTAAGACGTCTGACCAGTTTGTTTTCACTTTCTTGGATTCCTTTGTATGTGAGTTTCGTTTTGACGTCAGTCCTTCGTGTTTCGTGTCAAATTCGTCGAAAACTACTTGGTATTTGTGTGGAAAAAACGGAGTTGTTTCATCACTACTTTTAGATATGATCAATGGCCCATCAACTTAATGACGATTGTGCTTTTGTTTTTCACAGTTTTTGCCTCACGCTTTCATCCCATCTCAACGTCACTTCCGTCATCCGTTCATTTCAAAATTTACCTATGAAATCAGTCGCACTGCTCATTGAGTCATCCAATGCCTATGCTCGCGGGCTCATCGATGGAATCATCGCCTGGCAGCGTGAACACGAACTTTGGTCGATGTACGTTCCCGAGCAGGAACGCGGTGCTGCTCCTCCCGAATGGCTGAATACCTGGCAAGGCCACGGCGTCATCGCCCGCATCGAAACCAAGCAGATTGCAGAACATCTCGAGAATCTTCCGATCCCTGTTGTCGATGTCAGTGCCGCTCGCCACTTGACGAACCTTCCCTGGGTCGAAACGGATGATTCACGAATCGCGTCGATGGTTTTTGATCATCTCAGAGACAAACAGCTCACAAACTTTGCCTATTGCGGCGAACCATTCTTTGGCTGGTCCCAGGAACGCGAGCGACGATTTGCAGAATGCGTCGCCTCGGTTCGCGGGAATTACTTTTCGCTCGGCCAGAAATCTCGACTTCAAAGTGGCTATTCATGGAACGATGAGCGTTCTGCACTGGAAAACTGGCTACGCCAGCTCCCCAAGCCTGTGGGCATCTTTGCAGCTTATGACATCAAAGGTCAGCAGATTCTCGATGCCTGTCGCGATCTTCAGTTTGCAGTACCTGAGCAAGTTGCTGTCATCGGCGTTGATAACGATCAGCAGCTCTGCGACCTTTGCACCCCCCCGTTAAGCAGCGTCATCCCCGATTCCCGTGGGGCGGGCTATCGGGCGGCGAGCCTGCTGCAGGAAATGATGGACGGGAAAGCGGTCTCGAATGCGGGGATGCTCATGCCCCCGGTCGGTATCGCGGAACGACACTCGACCGACGTCCTGGCAGTCGATGACCCGATCGTCTTCGAAGCATTGCATTATATCCGTCGTCAGGCCTGCGAAGGGATCCAGGTCAATGATGTCGCAGATCGCGTCGACGTGTCTCGCCGGTCACTCGAGTTTCGGTTCGCTAAAATTCTCGGTCGCAGTCCTCACCAGGAGATCGAGCGAGTCCGGATGAACCGCATCAAGCAACTACTGACGACCACAGAACTTTCACTACAACGCATCGCCGAAAAGACGGGTTTTCCCAACCCCGATTACATGGCAACCGCCTTCAAACGCGCCAACGGCTGCTCTCCTGGCGAGTTTCGACGACGCCAAACCTGATCAGTCCTGCAAAACCAATCAGTCGAAATGCGGAAAGGGTCATTGAGAGTCTAGACGGGACCGGGGAAGATGCGTGACATGAAAAATGCCGCGCCTTCGAGTGGCTGGCATTCGCGCTCGCTGACCTCCTGAACTTGATGCTCCGGAACTGGACTTTCTCATGACTCTCGTCCTCCGCTCGTTTTCTGCTTTCTACGGTCGCCCCAAGATCGTTCCTCGCCTCCTGGCGATCCTCATCCTGCTGACGATCCAGACCGCAGCCTCGGCCGGCCCAATCTGGGTGGCTGTTTACTGTCATTCTGACCCGACGAAAAACGCAGGCCCTTTGAATCTCCAGCGTTTTCTGACGGCGGAGAAAGGTTATCGCTGCGAGATCATCACGCCCGAAGAGATCCAGGAAGGTCGTCTGAAAGCCTTTGACGTCCTGATTGTTCCAGGCGGCTCAGGCAGCAAGCAGGCTGAAATGCTCGGCGAAACAGGTCGTGAGAACATCCGGACCTTCGTCAAAGAAGGCGGCGGATACATGGGCATCTGCGCGGGATCTTACCTGGCATCGTCCGATTACAGCTGGTCGTTGAACCTGATCAACGCGAAAGTCTTCGACCGTGCTCACTGGGCTCGCGGGACCGGCGATGTCCAGCTCAAGCTAACTGCAGAAGGCCAGAAGCAACTCAAAGAAGGTGCCGAAGAAGTCACCGTTTATTACGGCCAAGGACCGCTCCTGGTTCCAGACGACGAACCAGACCTCCCGCAGTACGAAGCACTCGCCACCTATGCCACAGAGATCGCCAAGAAAGGCGCTCCAACGGGCGTCATGGTCGGCACCGCAGCCATCGCTCGGACGACTTACGGCGAAGGCAAAGTCATGTGCTACAGCCCTCACCCGGAGAAAAGCGACAAGACCGAACACCTCATCTGCGGTGGGCTCGAATGGCTCGTCGGCAATCCAGATGTCCTCAAGACCATGACCAACAAGTCGGTCGAAGACGAAGAAGCTGGCAAACAGTAACCGAAACCGTCTTCCATAGAGTATGATCAATCACCGGCGAGGAACGCATTCTTGATCCCCGCCGGTGACTTCGTTTACCGACCGCGCCACCACTCTCTGCCATTGTCCACCACGTCAGGAGACGACTCTTGAATTTGCCCGCCCTGATTGCCTGCCTGCTGCTCTGCCTGACCACGTTCACTTCTTCATCAAACGCTCAGACGGTTGCCACGAGTTCAACGGTTCCTTCCCCTGCCGATCACCTGGGACGATCTGTCGGAACAGATTTCCGGTTAGCTGACTGGACCGAAGTCTCCGAATACTATGCCAAGCTAGACGCCGCCAGCGATCGGGTCCTGGTGGAGAAGATTGGCCAGACGACCGAAGGCAGAGACTTTCTACTGTCGATCATCTCGTCGGAAGAGAACATGGCGCAACTCGATGCGCTGCGAGCCTATGCCCACCAGATCTCCCATCCCAATCAATACACCCCCGCAGAAATCAGCAACGCAGTTTCCAAAGGCAAGATCATTGCCTTCATCACGTTGAGCATGCACTCCACGGAAACGGCCTCGACCGAAATGGGGATGCAGTTCGCCTATCAACTCGCGACAAGTAACGAACAGCCATGGCCGACGATTCGCCAGGAAGTCGTCGTCGTCATTGTTCCGTCACTCAATCCAGACGGCATTGATCATGTCGTCCGCTGGTATCGTCAACACGTCGGCACCCCTTATGAAGGAGCCGATTTAACGCGTCTCTATCAGTACTACACTGGTCACGATAATAACCGCGACTGGTTCTCCTTAACCCAGGCCGAAACTCGCTTACTCACACAACAGCTCTACCAACGCTGGTACCCACAAGTTCTCTGGGATGTCCACGAGTACGGGAGCGGTACCCAGGAACGCCTCTTCCTCCCGCCGTACCGCGATCCCCTCAATCCAAACATCGATCCCGCCATCGTCGCAGGGATCAATCTCCTCGGAACTCGCGGGACAGCTGACCTGACTCGCTCACAACTCCGCGGCGTTGCGCAAGGCATTGGCTACGACGCCTGGTGGAACGGCGGTAACCGCTCGGTTCCGTGTCGTCACAATATCATGGGCATCCTCACGGAAGCGGCATCGGTCAACATCGCATCGCCCATCTTCGTGCCACTGAAGAACCTGAAGGACCCTCTCAAGCGAAAAGACTACCAGCGCTCCATTCAGTTCATCGATCCCTGGGAAGGTGGCTGGTGGCGACTCTCGGATATCATCCGCTACGAAACCGCTTTCGGCACTTCCCTCCTCTCCAGCCTGGCGCGCGAACGAAGCTACTGGCTGACAAACTCGCTGGATGTCGCCAAACGCGCGGTGGCACTTCCTCCCGGGACAAGCCCTGTCGCCTGGATCATCCCTTCGAATGAAACGAACAAGGGAAGCGCCGAGCGTCTGGTCGATATCCTGCTTGCCTCGGGGATCGAGATCGATCGCGCCGACAGCGTCATCACGGCTGATGGTCGTCAATATCCCGCAGGCAGCCTGATCATTCGACGCGCCCAGGCGTATGGCAATTACGCCAAAGACCTTCTCGAAGTTCAGTCCTTCCCCAGTGACGTGAAACCCTATGACGTCACCGGCTGGACGCTGCCGCCGCTGTTCGATGTCCGCTGTATCGAAGTCGCTTCAAAACTCGAATGTGATTTGAGTCCCGTCACGACCACCAGCAACGCGATGACGTCGTTCGTCGGCGATCCTCGCATGGCGCGAGCCCCGGCTGGCAGTCTCAACATGAGTGATTCCGGATCATGGAAGCAACTCTTTACGTCCCTCAAAGCCGGCCAGCAATATCTGGTTCCGCTGGATCAACCCGCAGTCGGGCTTTTGCTCACAACATCAGCCAGCGATCAGCCTCGCTACAACGGCCAGAGTATGAAGCTCACCGCCATGCCACGCGTCGGTCTCTATTCTCCCTGGAGCGCGAGCATGGACGAAGGCTGGCTGCGCTGGCTCCTCGATTCGACGAGTATTCCGTTTCAGCCCCTGAAGAATGAGACGATCAAAGCAGGCCGCCTGCGCGATATCGTCGACGTCATCATCATTCCCGATCTCTCCGATGCGACTCTCAATCACGGTCGCGATCCTGGCACGCTCCCAGGCAACCTAGCTGGCGGGCTGGAGAATATCGGCGTCGAAGCGCTCGAAGAATTCGTTCTTCAGGGTGGCACGCTGATCGGAACCCAGGGCTCTGCAGAATGGCTGCGAACCACCTTTGAACTTCCCTTAACTGAGGTCACTGCAGACGATAAAGAATTCATCTGCCCAGGCAGTGTCGTGCGGGCAGAACCAACATCATCGTTACTGACGAAAGACATGCCCCCCAGCACTTCCATCTTCTTCTCGTCCTCAAAGGCCTGGACGCACGACGCAAAGAACACCGCGAACAAGCGAGTCGGTGCGATCACAACGCACCTGAACTATGCTCCTCGCAACGTCCTCGTCTCGGGATACATTCAACATCCCGGAACCATCGAAGGCTCCGCCGCCTGGGTCGAAGCCAAATACGGCGACGGCCAAATCCACCTCTTCGGCTTCCGCCCCCACTACCGAGGCTGGACCCAAGGCACCTTCCACCTGCTCTTCCGAGCCATGCTGCTAAATCAGCCTGCGACGAAGTGATGCAGTAATCCAGGAGTGGCGATCTGGGTGGCTGGGGTCAGGTTCGATAGCTGCCCCCACCCATTGCGCGTCCACTTTCATCTCCAACAAAACACCTACGGCGTCGGCATGTAAACCTGCGAAGCCGTCGCGCGTCGGTACTCCCCCGGCGTCTCCCCGGTCGCTTTCTTAAAGAAGCGAATCATGACTTCCTGATACGCAAACCCACAGCGATGCGTCACTTCTGAAAGCGGCAGCGTCGTATTCCTCAGCAGGTGCTTCAGTTCATTGAGACGAATCTGTCGAATCTCTTCCGCAGGCGAGCGATGCAAGACCTTGCGAAATCTCTCTTCCAGCGAACGTCGCGAGATGTGCAGCGACTTCAAAAGATCCTCAACGCCGATCGGCGAGGAGATGTTCTCCTTGATATAACTGACTGCCTTCTGCACGATCTCATCACCCGCGAACGCAGTGTCCGTCGAGAGGGCTTCTGCAACCCCTTCCGGCTCAATCAGAATCGGCGATAACGGTGGAGCTTCGCCGTCCATTAATCGCGACAGCAACGCCGCCGCTTCATAACCAACCGCCTGTGGTCGCTGCATCACATGGGAAATCGGCACCGGCGAAAGCGCCGACAGAACCGGATCATGTTCAATTGCCAGCACGGCTACATCATTTGGGACATCAAAGTTCTGATTCACCGCAGCAACAACAACTTCACGAGCCACGATCGATGACCAGGTCACAATCCCAATCGGCTTAGGCAGCGAGCGAATCCAATTGACCAGATGCTCGCGCTGGTCATCCATATCAGGCGACTTGCGACTCTCATCTGGCTCGAATCGAAAGACACGATTCCCCGGCTGATTCGCCAGAGCAGCGACTTGTGGATAGACCAGATCCTGATAATTCAGATACGTCTGTGGCCCCACATACCCGAAACTCTGAAAGCCTTTTTGAGCAAAGAAACTCGCCGCGAGCTGACCGCAGGCCGCCTGGTCCGACATCACCTTCGGCATCTGCGGAGTATGATCACCATGCCAGGAAATATTGACCGCAGGCAGATTCCGCTCCAGAACCGAATCTCGCAGAAATGCACTCGCGAAACGCCCGATCGCCCCATCTCCCTGCCACGTCGGCGGGATGGTCATTTCCTGATTGAGCCCACGAGGCTGCAGCCAGAAGTCCCAGCCGCCGGTGTCGCGTGCAAAGGCAGCGATCCCTTCGTGGACCTTGCGCGACCAGTCGCTGGCGTTGAGCACCAACAGCGCGACTCGACGAAGCTGTCTCGTTGGATTCGTCGGTTTTATCATGATTCAATGTCTGGAAGTTGTCATGCCATCAGGTGAGCGGCCCTGGCATAAACATTGACGGGAGAACACACTTTGTCGACATCGGGGATGCGTTGATAACCGTCGCCTGCGTAACACACAGTGATCAAAAAGCTGCAAAATTTGTCTTCAGATTTGCGCATCTGATCATTGGGAGTCATCTGCAAGGACCGTATTATAAGTCCAACGCTCACATGTCAACAGTTGAATTGACGCCGGATCCGGGAGAATAAGTAGTTCAGCCCAATTAAAACGGCCACTCCGTTTCGACTGATTTGACCTGCCCCTGCGATCAATAGACGCATACACCACGGCGTCTTCGCTTTCGACAGTCTCGCGATTCAAACGATGGACTCCCAAACGTGATGCAAACCGCCATCTACCGCTTCCTGATCGCTACGCTGACGATCTTCCTCGTCGTCGATTCCAACAACGTCGAGGCCTGCACCACCGCCGTCATCAGCGGCAAGGCGACGATTGATGGACGTCCACTCTTGTGGAAGAACCGTGATTACAGCGTCATCGATAACGAACTCATCGTCATCGACGGCGGCAAGTTCCGCGGCATCGCCATCGTTAACAAAGGCAGCAACAAATCAATCTGGATGGGCTGCAACGATCAGGGCTTTTGCATCGAGAACTCGGTCAGCAACGATCTCAAAGATCCTTCAGCCAAAGGCGGTCTAGGCAATGGCTCTTTCATGCTCAAGGCCATCCAGACGTGCTCCAACATGACTGACTTCGAAAAGCTGTTGAAAGAAACAGATCAGTCAGGACGCGCCACCACCGCCAACTTCGGCGTCATCGACGCTCAAGGCGGGGCCGCGATTTTTGAGACCTCTCCCAAGTCACATAAGAAATTCGACGCGAACGATCCAACAGTCGCCCCCCACGGATTCGTCGTTCGATCCAACTTCAGTTTCGAAGGTCAAAAACTGGAAGGCTGCAGCGTCTCCGGCGACGGCAGCGAAATCATTACGGACGCCGCTCAGAAGAACTTCGAGAAAGTGCAAGCGAACGCATCGGGCCAGCGTTTTCTTCGCGCTCGAACTCTTCTGACCGACGCCGTAGCGGACAAGGTCTCTGCAGAGTTCATCCTCAAAAGCTGCATGAAAGATATGGCCAACGAAGAAGGCCAGGCATACGATGGCACTGTGAACGGCAAGCCCGCCCCCCTGCCAGAACTGATTCCCACTGCAACCACGATCAGCCGGACGACAACGGTTTCTGCCTGCTGCTTCGTCGGCGTCAAACCTGGCGAAGATCCTTCCTTAACAACAATGTGGTCAGTCCTGGGCGATCCGAAATTCTCTCTGGCTGTCCCTGCCTGGCCTAACATGCCCGCAACTGCAAAAGTCATGAACGGCGGCAGCACGAAAAACGGCAGCTCCCTCTGCACCGATTCACTTGCTCTGCGAGCTTTCTACTTTGATAAGTCTCGTAAAGGCATTCACACCAACGGCCTTTCCGAAACCTTCGAGCAACTCGGCAAAACTCAGGACTACATCATCACAGCCACCAATCACCAACTGGAATCATGGCGTAAGTCCGGGATCAACCAGAAAGCCGCACTGGAATTCCATACCTCAATGGCCAAACAAGCGGCGACGTCTCTTGCCAGGCAGGTCAAGCGTCACGCCAGCCGACCACCGATCTTCACTCCGCTCCCCGCGGATTCCGAACCCGTTGACGAAGAAGTAGAAAGTGAACAGCCAGCCGCGGCAGACACTCCTTCCGTCTCGTCAAATCGTTGATCAGTTTCGTCCAGAACATCCCGATGTTCTCGAAGGCGATCAAGTCACCAGCACAGGAACTGCCTGAGTGTACCGAACCATCGAGCCAATCGTCCGTCCGACCTTTGCCGAACGATCTCCAGAACGCATCCGCGACATCCAGACTGTGCTCAATCTTCTGAGTATGGACGAACGTCTTGCGCCTGTTCGCTACCCCTGGACAGACCTGACCTCGAAGGATTTCCCGCTTCATCTCGTCGGCTTTGGCAGTCTCATGAGCCGCGACTCAGCCGAACGCACACTTCACAAGACCGATCATTCACTCTCTCGCCCGGTCATCGCCTTCGGCGCAAAACGCGTCTACAACTATGTCATGAGCCCCGCGAGTCTGAGTCGTTACAACGTCGAGACTCTGCCCTACGAACGCGGCGTCCTCAATACCTTCGCTACCGGCCTGGCAACCGACTACTTCAACGGCGTCTCCATTCGCATCCACCGCGATGACTTCGCCCGCTTCACCGAACGCGAATTCGCCTACGACCTCATCCCGGTCGTCACACTTCCCTGGAATAACACACACGGTCCCCTCGAACTCGCCTATTCACTTTCCTGCCGCGAAGAATACTTCGAGGGGCGACAGATGCTCTCCAACGAACTCGTGCCACACCCGTCCTATCACGAGTTGTGCGCCAACGCCTGTCGCGAAATTTCAAGCGACTTCCTCGCATGC
>SXPC01000263.1 GCA_005778225.1 Planctomyces sp.
ACGCAGCGCATGCGATAAATGCGTTCTTCAAGTGGGGCCAGAGCCCTTAGTCCAGCGATATCAAAGGTCTGTGGTTTGTCGACAAGCCCACCAACTTCGAGCTTCCAGCCCGCGGTGGAGAAGTTCTTCGCAGCGGGGGCGACCCCTTCTTTACTCGTCGTGAATTCGTAGAAGTTGTTGTAGTGAGTGATGTCGTATTCGGGGGTCAGCGTCTCGTCGACGAGGAAGCCTTTTTTGATTCTGTCTTCTTTGGTGAGTTCAATTGGCGAGGCAGAGGGCGTCGCCGTTGATTCGGCCGTTGCTTGCACGGTTGTGGGCGGGCTGGGCTCAAGGGGAGCCGTTTTCGCCCCTTCGCCATCGGGTTCGGTTGAGAAGTGATAGAGCGCGCCGGTGGTGATCACGGTCCCGGCAGTGATCGCGGCTTTGAGAAAGCGACGACGGTTGACGTAGGCGTCGTAAGGAGTCACCTCGTCATTGAGGGGGTTGTGTGTATTCATGGTAGTTCACGTAGGCTGCGAGTCGAAAGTTAGTTGACCGCCATTATCTCAAACGAGGGGGCAATGTTGCTAGTGGAAATGGTGACGAGATGGGGCGCAATAAGGATTTAAGGATCACGAACGAAAAAAGGGAAGGCTGTCCGAAGACAGCCTTCCCTCACAAGACTCCGTTCATCGTGTCAATGTTGCAGATTACCGGCAGCAGGCACCGCGTCGGTGGTGACGACGACCACGGCGATGACGATCGTCGCAGCCGCAGTCATTGTAGACTGGTTGGCCACAACCGCAGTCGGCTTGTGGGTAAATTGGTTGTGGGTAAACAACCGGTGCTGGTGCAGCGGCGCAACCGCAGCCTGATTGCATGACATAACCAGTTGTCCCAGCAGCCATCGGAACGAGGTTATCGCCGACTGGCTTCATGGTTGTACGGTTTTGATTCTGATAGCTGTCTTGCATGTAAGGATCACTGGTGACAACGCGACCATTTTCCGCGTACGTTTGTTGTTGTGGTTGTTCGCCCAGCCACATGGTGCGGGTGTATTGCTGACCGCCGCGTTCATAAACGATTGTGGCTTGAGAATCACGTGGCGTGTTCATCAACGCTTCGTTAAAGGCCTGATGGTCATTGAAATCGCGGTTGTTGTAGCGGACAATCCGATCGCCGCGACGCAGTCCCATGCGGGCAGCTGCACTATCACGGGTGACATCCTGGATGACAATGCTGTCAGCGTTCTGATCAATGGTCAGTCCCAGTTGATTGGCTTCGCGTGCTTCCTGACGGACCTCACGGTTTACTTCGCGTTGTTCCTGTCGCATTTCGCGATCAACTGGCTGATTCTGGCGAACGGCCGGTGTTTCAGCATTGATGCGTGTATCAGCGGAAGCGTTGACGTCGACGGGAGTGTTGCCTTGCAGAGGGGCTTTTACCTGCGCGTCTGGATTGCTGTTCTGCTCAGCGCGGCTCGCTCCGAAATTCACGTCAGATTGTGCTTGCGTGCCAACGCCGGCAGTGGGGGCGTTTTGGGCAGAGGCAGTGGCAGCAAATGCTGCTGTGATCAGTGCGATTCCGAAGGTGTGCATCAAGGGTCTCATAGGAGGCTCCTGGTGAGGCGCCGGGGGTGATGGATGTTCCCGAACGCGGTGTTATGGATGTGTCAGAGACTGACTGACGAACTGGCATTTACGCTGTTGCAACGGTTGTGCCAGTTGGGCAAGGCGTATTAGTCAATGTTTGGGCAATTGGCGGAATCTGTTTACAGCGAACGAAAAAACGTGTTGACTTTTTTTTAAAGCCGGAGAAGTTCGTTGGCCTGGCAAAGCACTGTTGAGCGGTGAGCGTTCAGGACGAACAGTGAGCGGACATGCTGATCCGACTTTTCGTCCCACTACGATAAGAAAATACGGAACACGCAGAGCTTTCAAGTCGGTTGACAACTTGCCGCCGGGGCGCCATAATCCCCGGTTCATTGTTTTGACGACTCATTCCGTAGATACCGTAGAGCTGAAGTTGTAAGCACATGGCCTCAAAGTCTAAAATCGCGAAGATGAAGAAGTTTGAAAAGCTGGTCCACAAGTACGCCGCCAAGCGTAAAGAGCTGGTCGCTGCCGGGGATTATGTCGGTCTGCGTAAGCTGCCACGTGCTTCTGCTCCTTCTCGCCTGCGACGCATCTGCCAGATCACTGGCCGCCCACGTGGCAACTATCGCAAGTTCCAAATGTGCCGTAACATGCTGCGGGACATGGCTTTGGATGGTTTGATCCCAGGTCTGAAGAAAGCCAGCTGGTAGTTCAGCAGGGCTTAGGTATTGGGGCTTAGGGCTTAGCCGAAAGGGTTAAGTGCAGCTTATTGAACACAGGAAGCCTCCGTCTTGACGGGGGCTTTTTTGCTGCGCGTAGTTATCTTGGCTTTATATTGGATATGGTATAAAATGGATCTGTTATGGACGAGACATCTTCGCGAAAACCATTAGTCTGGTTGGAGGGGGAAGTCAAAACTCCGCCGTTCTCAGCCAAGGCGCGATATGAAGCCGGAATGCTTCTTCGACTGCTTCAGGAAGGTGAGTCGCTGTCGATGCCACAGGCAGAACCAGTTCCGAGGGTCGGACAACGCTGCGGTGCTCTTCGAATACGTGATGAAAGCCACAACTGGCGGATCATGTATCGAATCGATCGCGACGCCGTGATTGTGGTCGAAGTTTACGATAAGAAAACACGTCAGATTCCCGAGCAGGTCATCCAGAATTGCCAGAAGCGACTTGAGCATTATGACTCGATCGTTGAGACGTCTCGCAGATCAAAGTCGAAGGGAAAAGGGAATGGATAGTTCAAAGAAGAAGGCACTTGAGAAAGGTGGCTGGAATGTCAGCGATGCAGCGGACTTTCTCCAGATGCCTGAAGAAGAGCGACAGTTGCTTGATGCCAGAGTGAAACTGGCGATGGCAGTGCGTCAATTGCGTATTGCAAAGAATTGGACCCAGAAGACGCTTGGAGAGAAGCTCAATACAAGCCAGCCGAGAGTCGCGAAGATCGAGCGGGCGTCCGCAGACGTTTCGCTGGATCAACTCGTACGAGCCTTTCATGCGGTTGGCGGGATGATGAAACTCGAGTGGAAGAGCGAGCGGACTCCCGTAGTGAAAAAAAGTCGACGGAAGGAAGGTTCGACGTTGGTGGTTTCGATTTCGGAGTGAGCTTTCTTTGCCGATACTATTTACTCAAATTAAACGCCAATCGATTTTGGCGTGCACTACTCTTTCGTCCTGCAGCCAACAATGATAAATCTCCTGCTTTTCACAATAGATTGCTACTGATGAGGTATCAGGGGAAATGTTCTCAAATTCGCAGATTCTAAATTCATCCAATTGTTGAGGGGAATCTTCCGCACTACTGCCCTGAAAACAACAGCGAAATTTCAGTCGTGATGCTTGAAAGTCATTTATGCCGCAAACTTGCAATACAACAGTATTAGGACAATAGAAATAAAAACCAAAGAAGCGACATAGATCTTCTAATGTTTGAATTGACAAATTTCCGCAATCACGAACAAATCTGCTCAGATTTCCAGCATCAATCTGAGTATGTTTCTGTAGCCAACGCAATGATGATGCATCTTTGGCCTTTGACCGAATGGTATTAATCGAAAAGGGAACTGGAAATCCACTATTCTTCAGTATCATTCTTACTCCAACGGTCTTTGCGAGACGCTCGAGCTCGCAAATGCGTAAACCGCGTTTGCCACTTCGAAATGAACTGAGGCTGCTTTGTTTGATATCGCAGGCTGCTGCTATGTCGTAAAGTCTTGCTTCTACAATTGCTTGATCAATTGCATGTTTTGTCGTTTCAACGAGAGACTGTCTTCGGTAGGGGTTCATGTGCGCCCCTTCTTGTTGACTCGAACCTCTACAGCATTCTTCTCGATTCTTGCTCCAAACTGAGCCCGAAAGACAATAGCAACAATTGAGACAAGCGAAATAGAAATGGATACGATTGCGACAAGAGCAACAAGCCCGTCACTGACACTAAGAATTACGTTCATGCCGTCTCCAATTGATTGGAAATCACTGAATCGTGACGCCAACCAAAGGCGGCCACCAGTCAGCTGATTACGGCCTATCTATTTTTTGAAACACATGAAAATTTGAAACGAGAATTTTGCATATTTACAGCGCTATTTCTGTTTGAAAAGAAAAAAGGCTGCTTGCATTCTAGCGTCGTTGTCGCAAGTTTATAGTTGGAAGTATCTTACACCTCCGGGCAGTCATCCAGGCTCGTATTAATCAGATCAATCATCTGTCGCAGGCGGCCCAGATCGCGGCGGTTGAAGTCGAGGATGAGTCGGGGCAGGTGGGCCAGGTGGGCGTCGTCGGCTTCGTGGGGGTGAGGGCCTGTTTTTTCGATCTTACCTGACTCCAGGATCGAGCTGAATTCATCGTTGAGGCGGGCGACGAAGTCATCGGGCGGGTCTTTGTGCAGACGCAGGACGAGCTTGCCGTTGACGTAGCGCATCGAGTTGTAGACGCAGTAGAACGTGAAGATCTCACGGACCGCTTCGCCGACGTCGTCGGTGATTTTGTAAAGCGAGGTGTCTTCGGGGGAGATCAGGCCTCGTTTGAGAAGTTGGTTATTGATGTACTCCTGGAAGTCTTTCCAGAAGGTATCGCCCGGGGCATCAACGCAGACGATCGGCATCAAGTCGCGCTTGCCGGTCTGCACGAGAGTGAAGGTTTCCAGGCATTCGTCGAGCGTTCCGAATCCTCCCGCAAAGAGGGCGATTGCGTGGACTTCTTTGACGAACAGGAGTTTTCGCGTGAAGAAGTACTTCATGTGGACGTTCTTCTCGTCGCCATCAATGATCGGATTGCTCCCTTGCTCGAAGGGGAGCATGATGTTGACTCCCATCGCTTTCTCGCGTCCCGAGCCTTCGTGAGCAGCCTGCATAATCCCCGGACCAGCGCCGGTCAGGACGTACCAGTCGTTCTTAGCCATGATGCGGCCGAAGTGGACAGCAGCGTCGTACGCAGGATCGCCCGCGCGGAGTCGAGCGGACCCGAAGACGGTGACTTTTCGATTCCTGCGGTACTTCTTGAAGACCTTGAAGGCATACCGAAGTTCACGCAGCGTGCGCGAGAGGAGTTTCATATCGCCGATTGTGGCTTCATCCCGCTGAAGCTTATCGGCTGTCTCCTTGATCTCATTGACCAGCTTCTCGCGAGGCTCCAGAGGTAAGCCAAGGTCGCCTGGAATGACTTCCTGCTCTGAGACATTCGGTCGGACGGGGACGTGTGGTTTGGACATGGGGGGATCGTAATTGGAAATTAGTAATTGGTAATTAGCCAAGCCGCTTCGCTAGTTGGAGCAGCTTCCGGTAAATCGATAGCGTAACAGACGAGTGGTAATCGTCATTGGCGTTTGCGCGTCCGGCTAATTACCAATTACGAATTACTAATTACGTGTCACGAAATCGCCTCAAGGGCTTCTTCGCGGGATTCGTAGATGGCCCAGAGGGTGTCGAGGGCGGTGATGTGGAGGAGTTCGCGGGCCATTTTGCTGGCGCCGCAGATGACCAGTTCGCCACCTTTGCTTTTTACGAATTTGTGGCAGCGGAGAATCAGAGCGAGGAAGACGGAGCCGAAGTACTTCACTTCCCCCAGGTCGAAGATCACCATCGGCACTTCGACCTCTTTCAGAGGCGACATGACGATCCCCGCGGCTTGTTCAATCAGCTCCCAACTCATCTGTTCGACATTGCTGGCGGGGACGATGATGATGACATCGCCGTGCCAGATCAGTTGGAAATCATCGTGTGTCTGCTTCATCGGCGTCCATCCGTTTCAATGTGGCATGCTTGCGGCTTTGAGCAAGTATGTTTCAGACTCTCAGTGATTGCTCACCGCTGGCATGCTCACCCAAAGCTGTGAGCATGGCACGACTTTTAAGGGCACACCGAGCTATTTTGATGTTCGTGTTAAACTTGCTTGATCATAGACCATGCTCTCTGGGCGGTCGAGCCATGTTATCCAGGATTCGACCTTTTCGTGGAGCGTGCGGGCAGACGCCAGCGACGCGGGGCGTTGATTGGCTGGGACGAGTTCATCGAGGCCGTTGAGAATTTCCTGTCGCACCTGATCGTTTCGCTCGGTCCAGAGCATTTTGACGAGCGAGCGAGCCGAGTCGGTCGACGCCATCTCTCGCAGCGCACGAATGGCGTCGATACGGACCTTGGGTTCGAGATCATAGCTGAGTTTGGTCAGTTCTGCTTTCCCTTGGGGATCGCCGAGCTTTGCCAGCGCGACGACCGATGCCTGACGAACGCGTCGATCAGGATAGGTCAGGAGGGATCGCAGAGTCGCGCTGCTGGCGATGTCGCCGGTGTTTTGGTTGGCCATGCCGTCGATCAGCCAGGGATGACCCGTGGAAGCAGCGGCGTTAATGGCAGATAGCAGAACGGTCGTCTCGCTGGAATTAAGAAGGTGTGCAATCTCGCTGGTGAGTGCGGTTGCGCGGTGGCGGGTGACGTACTCGCAGCCCAGGATCTGGATGTCAGCCCAAGGGGAGCGAAGTGCTTCTCTGGCGATTTCCTGACACGAGGGGCGGGCATCCCGTTCAATCGACTGCATGATGTAACGCCAGACGAGGACATCGTACTCCTGCTTGAGGCGGGCAGGGAGCTGGGTCGTCACGAGTTCGGAGATCGTGCGCTCGTCGCCGACATGCTTGAGGTCGGTGGCAGCCGAGCGACGGGCCATGACGTCCGAGGACTTCAGGTCGGCCAGCGCAGCGAACTCAGGAAGCGCATGGACGAGGATGTCGGTTTCGAAGCGTTCGCGTATAGGGACCGGGAGTGAGCGGATACGCGATTCGAGTGAGCCGAGTTCGTAAGGCTTGAGGGACTTCAGGAGAGTGATGGCTTCGTCGTCATTGGTCGGGACGTCGTCTTCGAGGCGAGCGATGGCTTCGAGGAGTTCGTCGCGACGCAGGGCTTCGTTGGTGCTGCGCTCGGCGGTCACGATGGGCTGAGTCACGCGATCATAATGCGTCTTCACGGCATGGTTGACGGCGACCTGCTGGATCTCATGCTGACGCACGTCGATCGAGTCACGCCATTTTTCCAGCGTGATGTGAGCACGGGTGTAAGACAACTCGGCTGCTTCCTGGCGTGTCTTCACACTCCCCGCGCGGTAGGCTTCCATCCACACAGGTTGTGCCATTTCAACAGGCCAATCGCGAGTCGCTGACACGCTGGCAAGTTGAACCTGCAAGCTGGCATCGCTGGCCAGGGCAATCAGGAACGTCCCCGCGATCGCGTTAGGGTAGGCAGAGAGAGTGGTTGCGAGGGCTTCGCGAACTTTTTCAGACGGGTCCTTGATGAAAGGGCGAAGCTCGTCGAGCGAGAGTTTCGCCAGACCATCCAGAGAGGCAACGCGGAGTTGCTCGGCTGTCTGATGCGAAGCGCTTCGCAGTATCTCAATAGCAGCTTCCCGCTGCGCAGGGTAATTCAACAGTTCGACAGAGGCATGGACAGCAGAGATTTTGACGCTGTAGTCCGAATCGTGAAGCTGGTGTTTGAGAATCTCGATCGCGCGTGGGTGGCCGGTTCTCGCGACGAACAACGCGAAGTATTTTCGCAATTCGGTCGAGCGATCGTTTTCGAGGTCTTCGATCTTTTCAGGCCACATACTCGGCTGATAATCCACAGCTATCGGTTGCTGGTACGCATGAACCAGGCAGCCTTCGATCGCAGCAATCTTCAGCTCCTTGGCGGCTGCCACTTTTTTGTCCGGGATAAACATGGACTGGACCATCGGAATGCGCGATGGAGTCAGTTCGGAACTCAGCGAGCGGATCAACTGGGCTTGGACGGTTGTTGTGAGCATGCTGTCTCGCAACATCAGCCCGGCTTCAGAAAGGCGACCGGCGGGAGTTCCCTGGCCGGTGGTGAGCAAGCTGCGACACCAGGCTTCTGTCGCGGCGGCGCGAGAAGCATCGTTGAGGACAATCTTGTCTTTGTTCGCGACCGAAGTCGTCGATGGACTTGATGTCCCTGTATTGAAGTCGAAATCGATGCCAACGCGATGGGGCTGCCAATCGCCAGTGAGCATGGCGTTGAGGAGACGTTCTTTTTGTCGCTGGGTGAGAGGAATGTTCTCGGACGCCAGAGTGACAATCGCCTGCAAGGCAACGAGGTCGTCCTCGTCCGCGATGCGTTTGAGGGAGGCGATGACCTGATCGGCGCGATCGGTCGAGAGCAAGGTAAGCGGGTCTTCAAGATCGACCAACTCCTCGGGGACGTCCTGAACTGCCTCTGTCACTGGTGCTGCTGGAGCATCAGGGGACTGGCCTCGGACTTTGGGGGCGTCGAGTGATTTTGGCAGAACTTTGGGGAGGCCGAGAATCCAATAGGTCTGGCCATCACGAGCCGCGGCCTCGGGAGTCCAGTCGGGACGTTTCTTCCAGAGTGGGTGCTGCAAGCGATCGCTGAACTGACGATCCCAGTTGGCATCGAGCGGATTAACGACTGGCGTCACTGAGGGGGGAACGGACTTAGACGCGAACGGAATCGCCAGGCCGTTTAGAGTTCCGCAACCCGCGCAGCTACCCGCGAGCAGCAGCGAGAAGATCCATCGCTGGCCCGGACGATGATCGGCAAATCGTCGGGGGAAAACCATAAGACGTGATGAGGTGAAGAGATAAGGAGGGAGCAGGAGGTTACGTCAAATCATTCCTTGCGGATAGATCGAGCGACGGTGACAGGCTAGAATTGAAACTTCGATAAATCGCCCGAAGGTCATTCGCAGTAAGAGTTTTCCCATGATCGCAGGCCCTGATCCGACGATATTGACCGCGTCCCAGTTTCTGGAGCAACGCAACGACATGCCCGAGTGCGGGCAATGGTCGGAACTGCATCACGGCCGGCCGTTTCATTTCCAGCCGCCGGATGTCGATCACGGAAACGCGATTCTCAATCTCTCCAAACACCTCGCGGGCTACTTCCAGTCGCAGCCACAGGGATATGCCTGCTTTGACCTGGGACTTCTGGTCAAGGAGTCCCCCGACACGATTTTGTTTCCAGCGATCGCGATCTATATAGAAGGACAGCGATTCGCAGAAGCGGATC
Source organism: Planctomyces sp. (assembly GCA_005778225.1). GTDB lineage: Bacteria > Planctomycetota > Planctomycetia > Planctomycetales > Planctomycetaceae > SXPC01. The sequence goes on from SXPC01000263.1 coordinate 9,109, forward strand.
TGGCTGTGTCGACAACGGTGCCGCGTCTTGTCGTTGAGATGGCGTCGACGTCTGACCGCAAGCAATACATGGCCAGTCGCGTCGAGCAATATCTCGACTGGGGAATCACGGGTGTCTGGCAGATCGATACTCAGAAAGAAATGATGACAGTGGTCTCGGGCAATTACCCGCAGCGGTTTTACGAGAAGACGGAAACCGTCGAGTCGATCCCGGAATTGCCATCGTTGAGTTTCTCACTGGCAGGGCTGTTTGCGATTCCGGACTGGTATCGGTAAGGAAGTCAGCCACCAGGAATGAACAAGAATGGAAGCAAAGAGATTTCGATCGCGAACAAGCCATCACGCCAATTGAGTCTGATACGCTGTCAGGATAGAATTTGTCGCAGGAGATCTCTCGATGAGTTCCGTAACTGAGATTCGAATATCAAGCGGTCGTGAAGTGGCGTGTTCGCCAGTCCGGAAGTTTTCGCATGAGGAGTACATGCGACTGCATGAGCAGGGATATTTTCAAGGCGAACGTACGGAACTGATCAACGGGGAGATTCGCGCGATGCAGGCACAGGGCCCGGCTCACAATTTTGCTGTGGCTGAACTGGATTCGCTGTTGGACCATCAACTCCCCCGCGACCGCTTAGGGGTATTTTCGCAGTCGACCATTTGTCTTGGGACGAGTTCACCCGAACCGGATGTGTTTGTGACGATCGGCCCACGTCGGAATTTTATGAGGCGTTTAGCGACTGGAGAATCCATCTGCCTGATCATCGAAGTTTCGGATACGACCCTGGCATTTGATCGAGGCGAAAAGCTGTCGTTGTATGCGGAGGCTGGGATTGGAGAGTATTGGATCGTCAACCTGCCCGGTCGGAGGATCGAGGTCTACACGGAGCCGATTGCCGGCGATCATCAGCCAGCGCGCTACCAGCGGCAAGACGTTTATGGCGAGAAAGATCGCTTTGAACGGCTGGTGGAAGGAGAAAAGGTGGTGATCACGACGGAAGAATTGTTCGTACCAGCGGAGTAGACAGGCGACGTCGGCCAATGTCACTTAGCAGACTTGGCCCATGAGGCATGAGTAGTCCGTCATAAGCAACGACATCACGCAGAAGACTTCACGATTCGTAGCGAATTGATTTCCAAACTCGCATCGTGTCACACGAGCTGTCATTGCTGATACGCATTCTGTGTCGGGCGGGATCAATTGCAGGTGACTCGGCGTCAATTCTTTGTTTGGCATGGCGATTGCCTTCCATAGTTTCATCGTATCTGACATCGATGAGTCCTGCTCGTCGCAATTTAAAATCACCTCGCCTGGAGCTATGTAGCCATGAAATCCCTTGAAGAAGGCTTTGTCGACGAACTCAAAGACATCCTCAGTGCCGAAAAGCAACTCACCAAGGCCCTCCCTAAGATGGCTAAGAAAGCCAGCAGTGAAGAGCTCAAAGCTGGCATCGAAGCCCATCTGGAAGAAACCAAACATCAGATCGAGCGGATCGAACAATGCTTCGAAGAACTCGGCATGACCGCCCGCGCCAAGACCTGCGAAGCGATGAAGGGACTCATCACCGAGGCAGAAGAACACATCGGCGATTGCGAAGATCCCGACCTCTGCGACGCGATGATCATCGCCTGCTCACAAAAGGTCGAACACTACGAAATCGCCACCTACGGCACACTGTGTACTTGGGCGAATCTTCTCGGCTATACCAACATCAAAAAGATCCTGGGTGAAACTCTCAACGAAGAAGAACAGACCGACAAGAAGCTGACTCAGCTCAGCAAGAAGGTGAACGTCGCCGCGAAAGCATGACAAGACAGTCTACTGTCGTCCTATGAAGAATGCCCAGTCGGAGGGTGTCGTCGAAAGGCGATCCCCTTCGCTGGGCGTTTTCTTGCGCGCTCAAGAAAAGACTGGAAAGGCGAGGTCACTCAGTTTACCAAAGTTTTATAATGCGTATTCTGGTAATATTTTCTGTATGAAAAAGGTATCAACTCTTACCCTGAAACCGGCTATTCGAGAACAATCGCGTACGTCATATCTTGATCTCTATGTGAACGAGAAACGTCTCGCGACAATATTGGATGCGGGTGATCTAATCACTCCGTTGGGTTGGTTAAATCAGGAAAATGAACAACACTTTGTCCGCATGCTAGAAGGAAAAGCAAGTGGTGACTTGCCATCTTTACGCGTACCTCTGTTTATCTGCCCTGAATGTGCGGACTACGGATGTGGTACAATCGCATGTCGAATTTCGTATGAAGATAACGTCGCTGTGTGGTCAGACTTTGCATGGGAATCTTCGGTGGAGATCAAGCAACTGAACTTTGAATATCGCTATCAATTCGATGCCACAGAATACGTTCGCATATTCAACAGATGAGATTCGTTATTCTCAAAGAGCAGCGGGCCCTTGAGGGGCCTGCCTATCTTGGTGGTGAAACTGCCTCTCACGCTTCGAACTCAATCCCCTGCTCAGTAATCCGGTACAGCAACACATCTTCCGAGCAGGCGCTGCCGCGGTGTTTGGCGACGAAGAGTCCCCGCTTCATCGACAGGCCATCGCGGATTTTGCCCATGACGATGATGGTGTTGGCGTTGGAGAGGATGTCCCCCGCTTCAATGGGGCGTTGCATCAACTCTTCGAGCATGACTTCCTTTGAGGTGCAGGCGATGAAGGAGGCGATTTCCTTGTGGTCATAACCATGGGCCATCACCTTGTCCTGCTGCTCGCGGAACTGGGCACGGAACAGATCGCGGGCGACCCAGTCGTGGTCCTTCTGAAAAATCTGGTGATATAGGTATTCGAAAACGTGCATCTGGAAGGAGTCACTGGCCCGGTCGGTTGGCTCGATTCCATCGATCATGACACGACGGACCCCGTGAACGAAGTTGGCATAAAAGAAGCCGATGGCGCGGGTAATCTTCCTGTTGAGTTCCGCCTTCCATTCTTTCCACTGCTCGGTTTCGAGGTCTTGGATCGTGACCCGTTTGCCTGACCGCTGGAAGAGGTGCAAAGCATCGCGACGGGCCTGCTCGACTTCCCAGACTTCTTCGATGGTCGGATTAGTCTCTGCGTTGGCTTGGGTCATCTCCCAGCCGAACATCCGCTTGGCGTATTCCGCCTGATTCTGAGAATCGCCGCGGGAGGTCATGTCGAAGAGAATGCCGCGCTGACCTTCCTGCTGGAGACCAGCGTGGAGGATCGTGACGCCAAGCTGCGTTTTGCCAATTCCGGTGGCACCGAGGAGAACAGTCAGTTTGCCCGGGAGCAGACCGCCGCCGAGGGCTGCATCGAGTTTGGCAAGACCGGTGGAGACACGTCCAGAGCTCATGGGGGATCTATTCAGGGAAGGATAATTCGGAAGGATGTAGGATGGGGCGGAAGCGAGAGCTGTTGCACCACATCTCATTGAGCCTTAGGACTCACGACTCAAACCTCATGACTGAGGTTCATGATGCACGCGAACATAACGCATCCAGACGTCGTTGCCAATCGGTTCGACCGCTGCGAGGTCCATCACGCCAGCCTCGCTCATGGGAGTTTCGCCGGGACCACCCACCGGGCCGTAGCCCTGGTCGTCAGCGATGATCTTGGGAGCAAGAAAGATCTGGACTTCGTCGATCTCGCGAGCATCCCACAGGCCGCCTACCAGACCCGGGCCCGCTTCGACGAGACTGTTGGTCATGCGACGCCGGCCCAGTTCATCCAGCAGCGCATGCAGGTCGACCCGTCGGTACTCATTGGCGGGAAGGATCAGCACTTCAACCCCTGCCGCTTTTAAGGCGGTGACTTTGGAAGCGTCCATCGCATGAGTGGTTGCGACGAGCAGGGGAATCTCTCTGGCGGTCTGGACAAGCTTTGACGTGAGCTCGATGTCACTACGAGAGTCGACAACGATACGAGTAGCGACGCGAAGTGGCCTCTCGTCACTCTCCAGACGAGCATTCAGCAGGGGATCGTCGTTTTTGACAGTCCCCACACCGGTCATCACGGCGTCAACTCGACTGCGAAGCTGATGCACTCTGGCACGTGATTGATCGTTGGAGATCCATTTCGAGTCGCCGTTCCAGCGGGCGATTTTGCCGTCTATCGTCATCGCCCATTTGACAATGACATAGGGGCGATGATGAGTCATTAATTTCACGAATGGCTCAGTAAGTCTCTGGCACTGTTCTGAGAGGATTCCGACGTGGACGTCGACGCCCGCCTCTTTCAGCTTCTCGATCCCGCGTCCGGACACCTCCGGGTTGGGATCGACCATCCCGACGTAAACTTTTTTCAGACCTGCTTTGACTACTGCCTCGGCGCAGGGGGGTGTCTTGCCGTGATGGCTGCAGGGCTCGAGAGTAACGTAAAGCGTGCCGCCGCGGGCTTTTTCGCCAGCCTGTTCAAGAGCGAAAACCTCAGCGTGAGGTCCGCCGTATTTCCGGTGATAGCCTTCACCGAGGAGTTCGCCACTGTCATCGACGATGACAGCCCCGACCATGGGATTGGGTTCGACACGACCTTGTCCACGGAACGCAAGTTCAATCGCGCGGCTCATGGCCGCTTCTGCAGAGCCGAAGTTCACTGTCGTCTTTCCGGTCTGTTACCACACGCTGCCCAGCAGATGCTGGTGTCGTAAGTACAAACTCAGACTATAAACGACCACCCCACTGACGACCAGTGTGCCGGCTTTGAGGACAAAGCTCCCCTTGCGCATGTCATGCAGTGCGATGTACTGGGCAATCAGGCAGACAAACAGAACGACCCCGAATTTGAAGCCAACCAGACCTCTCAGACCCCAGCGCATGAGGAAGAAGTTGGCGAGGGGATTGGATTCAACAATTTCCCCGACCGGCCCACCCGCTGTTCGATAAAGCAGCACCCAGGTCATCATGAGATCAAGAGCAGAGACCAGAACGAAGAGCGCTGTCTCGTGTTCGAGCGGAAGATGCCTGGTCAGAAACGATTTGCGTTTTTCTCGTTTCACGATAGTTGCCGGTTCGCCTGTTGACATCGTGTTGCTCCGGAAGCGGAATTCACAGTGGCGTCATCTTACATTAATTACGTCTGGTGGCGGAAATTTGGACAGTCGATTTTGAGGGGATTCAACTGTTCTTGCGAAAGTGAGAACAAGTCTCAACAATTTCCATTCCAATCTCGCATGACATGCACGTGGATGACCGCTTTATGTTGCTGAAGGCTTCGGATTTTACACCGATTCAACACCGCTATGAGAATGATGGTTTCTGTCTGCTTGAGAACATTTACTCCAGCGAGCAGTTGTCCCGACTCAGCGAGCGAATGACGTGGATGACCGGTCAGGAAACAACCTCCATCCGTCAGCGTGACGGCGATGTTTACGCAGCTCGGAACGTCCTCGATCTGTGTCCAGAAATCGCTGAGCTCTGGAAAACGCCCGCAATGACGTCGATCGTGCTCAAGCTTCTGGGGCCAGCGGCCTGCCTGGTTCGAGGTTTGTTCTTCGACAAACCGCCAACGAGTTCCTGGGGACTCCCCTGGCACAAAGACCTGTTGATTGCGATCCAACCCCCGACAGTGCTCTCATCGTCATACTCGCCGCCGAGGGATCGCCTGGGGGTTTTACACACCGAACCGCCGCTGGAGGTCCTGGAGAGAATGTTGACGCTGCGGATCCACCTCGACGAGGTGACCCACGAAAACGGACCGTTGGAGGTCGCAGTCGGGTCACATTGCAGCGGTAAACTGCTACAACTGGACGGCCGCCCAAGCGAATTCATTACGACTCCGCAGGGTGGAGTCCTCGTCATGCACCGATTGCTGGCCCATGCCAGTGGTCGTAGTGAACCCGGAACAACACGACACCGTCGGATTCTTCATCTGGAGTTTGCCAACTCGGCGGTCTTGCCAGACAATTATCACTGGTATCAGTCCTTCCCGGTTAACTCCGAGAAGACTTGAACCATGGATGAACACAGATGGGAAAAGTCGTGGCAAGAAACCTCATTGGGCATTCGTCATTGGCAGGAGTCAGAAGTCACTTTCTGGCGAGATGAATTCCATAGAACAAAAATGACGAGTGCCCAACTGCTTTGTTCTTATCCGTGTCGATCTGTGTTCATCCGTGGTTTGACTTTGCCTTCTACTCATTAGGAGCCCTATGCTCGACCAGATTGTCACTCATTTCCTGATTCTCGCAACGACGATTGACCCGATCGGATCGTTGTGTTTTTTCGTCGCGCTGACGACATCCGTCCCCGCGGAGAAGAAACCCGCGATCGCCTTAAAAGCGGTCCTGATCGGCGCGGGGATTCTCTTTTCCGCCTTGCTGGTCGGCCAGCTGTTGTTGACCTACCTCGATATCCAGCTGGTTTCGTTTCGACTGGCGGGTGGGATCATTTTGTTCCTGGTCGGAATCAAAATGGTTTTCGGGACGGGAGACATGTTGACACCTCCGCCGCGCGAACGAGGGCACGACATCGCCGTCTTCCCACTAGCGATTCCGACGATCGCCGGGCCGGGCTCGATTCTCGCCGTCATCATTCTGACGGATCGCAATATCCACCCGCTGCACGAGCAGATCATCACGGCGGCCGTACTGCTGGTGGTCCTGCTGATCACCTACGTTCTGCTTCTGCTGGCCCGCCCCATCCACCACGTCATCGGCGACACCGGAGCAACGGTCGTCACAAAACTCCTCGGCATCCTGCTGGCCGCGATGGCGACGGATCAGTGTTTACGAGCGTACCTGGAGATTGCAAAGATGGCGGCTGCCTAGCAGCGCAGGTCATAAGTCAGTGTGTAACAGCGAACTGTTCCGTCCGTTTCACGAATGACCATCACAATTGGACCGTTGGTCAATTCGTCAAGGACTTCGTCTAGTTTGACATGTCCGGCCTGTCGATTGTATTTCCAGTTGAGGACAGGGTCTTTTCTGAAGTCGTCAGGTGCAGGCCGGAAGATCCGGATCGTTCCCTGTTTCTGTAACGAATCGACCGTTCGTCCATATTCATCGAGAACATTCGAAAAGATAAGGTCCCGACTCCGATCGTCCTCATCCAGTTTGAAGACCGTCGGATTGCTCAGTCGTATACCCACCGATCCAGATTTGACTTTATGCAGGATTTCGTCCGTGATTTTGGGCGGCTGTGCCTGAATCTCTTCGCTCACGGCCGTTGAAAGTCCCGGAAGTGAGAGTGTCGAAACGATCCCAGCGACTGCAGTGACCAGTTCTCTTCGATTTAAGGCTGACATAATGACTCCCGGATTTCCACAGAGTTGATTTCAATTAAGAATCAAGATGCTTTTCGATGATCAGAAGTTCCATTCAGTCGAAAGAATTCTTGCAGAAACAAGATTCATTCCCCCTTCCGCCCGATCACTTTCCGCACATACGCATCATAATGATCCTTCATCGGCAGCTCAGTATCGACGACGATCTCACGTCGCTGGGAGATCACCGTTTTCTGTTTGATTGGATCGAACCCTTCGCGCGGGACCGATTTCCATTTGAGCCCGACGCCTCGTTTGTGCCAGTCGGGGAGGTCGTTGTAGTTGATGCCTCGCTGGAAGAGGAGCTCGTTCTTCTGGCCGACGCTCAATCCTTTGAGTTGTTCGTTGGTGTCGTTGACACTGACCCCTTCTTTGCGGAGCGTCCAATAGCACCAGGAGTTGAGGGCATTGCGAGCCGCGTCTTCGCTTCTCCAGCGGAAATAATCGACGACGAGATCGACAGAAGGGAGCTGCGAAATCCGACAGTCGAAGGTCGCGACCTGTCCCAGTTCCAGAGAGAAACGAGCAGAGGCTTCCCCGGCGAGCGTCGAATTGTACTTGCGCAGCTTCCGGCCGAAGATGCGTTCTTCGTAGTCGAACAGCAGCGAGATTTCATCGCTTTGCAGATAGGCATAACGAACCTGGAAACCACAAGTCATCAGTGACTGGGCGGTCGTGATCATCATGTCTCGAAACCGCGTGTCATAGGGAACGTCGAACTGGCAACGCTCTTTGGTCAGTCGCGTGAAGCTTCGACCATCCAGTCGAGCCACCATGAAGATGCCCGGCAGAACGCAATAGTCTGCTGCCGTTTCGAAACGACGCATCTTGGTATCCAGTTCATCAAATTTCATCGTTCCATTCCTCGATGACAAACCCACGCAGAGTCAATCGGACGTAATAGAGTTGGTCAAATCCTTCTGCGAATCCTGGCTGCTCCAGCTTCTTCGCTGTCGCAAGCAGGCCCACGTCAGGAACCGGCTGATCGCGCAGCGCATTCCGAGTCAGGCAGTCTTCCAGACGGGATTCGAAGTAATAACCGATAACCGGAAAACGATGTTCCCGGGCAGCTAAAATGTAGACAGCTCGTTTTGCGCTGGTCGGGTTCGTATTATCAACGACGAATCGCTGCTGAGTATCCAGACACACCCTCATCAACTCACGTTCGCGGTGTCTGGTCCGCAACAGCTCCATGCTGATGCGGACGTGCGTCTTGAAGTAGCGTGCCTGATAAAACGAAGACTTCACGGCTGCCTGCAAGCCACAGAAGATGATGCATTCCATAGTCAGTGTCGTTTGTATCCGTTGACCGTCTGAGTGATCTGTGAATATCGTTCAGAAGATTCGTCGCTGTCGTATTGAGGAAAATGGGTCATGAGAAACGGGCTGAGATTTGTCGCAGTGATCATGTTGACGATGGGAGCAGAGGTGCATCCCGTAACCGCGTCCGCCCCGACGAAATCGACGCTCATCGCCTACCAATCGATCGCCGAGTTAGCCGAGAGTCTCCAGCCCAAGCTCCCTTCCGGGTTGAAAGAGCCGGTGATGATCGCGGAGAGCGTTCACGTTCAGTTTCGGGTCTCAAAGGCTGAAGTGATCAAAAGCGGCGGGTGTCGTGACTGCGAAGCATTTCCACGTCTGCTCATGGCCGAGGTGAAGGAAAAGTCTCCTGAGTTCTCCGCCGTGATCATCAACGAAGCAGCGATCGCCATGGACCGCCTGGATGTCCAACCCACCGGGCGAGACGTCCGTTTGACGGGGAAGCTGACGGTCTATCCGGCTTCGAAGGAGTCTCCGCAAGGAAGATACGAGTTGTATGTGGAGAATGTGCGGGATGTGCACGTTGTCCCGAAGAAGTAAATAATCCACGAGAGATTTCTCATGTGAGCTCAACTCCAACAGTTTGCTGATAGCTCTCAAAATCTCCCAGCCAGTACCAAGTCATATCCTGTTTTTGTTTGAACATCAGAACGCGGTAACGGTGTGTAATGTTCATCGTCAGAATTTGAGATGACGTATGGCTGACAAACTTTTGGATGTCCCAGCGTGGGGCATTGAAGTCCTTACAGAAATTCTGAATGGTGGCTTCTGCAAGATTTCGCCAGCGAAATCGGACTGGGAACGTCGCAACAGCGTCTTTGACCCGAGAGGTCAGAGCGAGCCGAGAATGGCTGCTGGTGGAATGAACCGCTGATATCTGTCCAAGTTCGCTTTCCGCATGAGTTCTCAAGCCCTCAAATGCTGGGACGCAGAATAGTTCTGATGTCGGGGTGAGCATCCAGCGGCATTCATTGATCAGCGCAGGCAACTCCCCCAGAAATCTGGTCGAATAGTCACGCGTTTGTGACAACTCCTCGTTTGCCAGATCAGCAAGGATTAAAGTCGGCGATAGCCATGATTCGTACATCAATACAACATCATCAATCGCTGGTCGCTTGCGATCACCATCGAGTAATTGAAGGGTCCGGTGCAGATCCAGCTCGTGCAAAGATGAGAAGAGGTCACTAGAGAATTTCGCGAGAAGCTCGCATTCTCTGACGATATCCGATTCCCTTGTTTGTGCTTGCAGATGCGACACCGACTCGACCAGAAGATCGATTTGACGATTAAGAAAATGAGCCAGATTGAAATTGGTATCAGGCATATTACTTCACAGGTTCTTTAAGTCGCCAGATCGCGTAAAGCTCACAATCCACATGTGGGTCATCAGGGTTGTTCACCGTAAGACGATAACGGATCTCGTCCGCAAGTTGAAAATCTGTTATCAGCCCAAACTGGTTCAACTGATTATTCGAGAACGATTCAGGGAAGCCACCACAGTTCGTCAGAGCACTGATTTTCGTCTGCTCCTCGATCAGATCATAGCCAATGAACGTAAAGGATCCTGACGAAGGAGGTACTTGAATATGGTATTCAGGATTCCGATAAAGGCCGAGAATATTGCAGACGGTCCCATCCGTAATTCGGCTGAGCAAGTAAGGCAGATCAGTGAAGTAACTGAGTCGATAATCAGCATTCACAATGTGCGCCCAGTCCTCGTCGATGAGCGTCGTGACAATTCGAGGGTTGAGCATAAAGTCGAGTGAAACAACTTCTTCAAGCTGAGGAATTTTTGCCCATTCGAAGTACGACAACCACTTCTGGGCGTTTTGTGGACCAAACGATTCCGTCGCAATGAAAACGGTTTCCGTCATGATCTTCTTCCCTTCAGGCTAAGCCCTAAGCCCCAATCCCTAAGCCCCCACCCTCAATCCTCCGCCTTACTCCCGTCCCCGCACATCTTCACGATCTTGGGATCGAACCGCGCCACGATATCAACCAAATCCTGCTGCTGGCTCATGACGGAGTGGATGTCTTTGTAGACATACGGGACTTCATCCGCACCCGCGGAGAGGATGGTAATTCCTTTGGCTTTCAGGTCCTTGGCGATCGATTTGAAGTTGAACTGTTCGAGAGCCTTGGTGCGGGACATCTTTCGTCCTGCTCCGTGAGAGGCAGAGTTCAAGCTCTCTGCCTTTCCCTTTCCACGGACGACAAACGCCGGGTCAGCCATCGAGCCAGGAATGACGCCGAGGACACCCGGGCCTGCCGGAGTCGCTCCTTTGCGATGGACGATCAATTCCTTGCCGTCATGCATTTCCTTCCAGGCGAAGTTGTGATGGTTCTCGACGCCGGTGAGGATCTTGGCACCGAGGAATTTGGTGACGTTCTTGTGAATGATGTCATGATTGGCGGCTGCGTAGTCCCCCATGAGGTTCATCGCGGCGAAGTATTCCTGGCCAGCTTCGGAGTCCATGTCGAGCCAGGCGAGGCGTCCGAAGTGCTTGTACTTTTGAGGGAGGCGCGACTGCGCGATCGACGAGTAGGTACTGCAGACCGACGCCCCTGTGCCGCGTGAACCGGAGTGACTGAGCAGCGCGACGTACTGGCCGACGGGGAGGTCGAGATCTGCAGCGGGCTCAGTCAACGTGAAGAGTCCGAACTCGACGAAGTGATTTCCCGAGCCAGAGGTGCCGAGTTGTTTGTGGGCTTTGTCTTTGTTCTCCCGGGTGATACGTGTGATGGTCCAGTCCTGGTCCATGACGTCATGGTTTTGTTTATGATCGTATTTGGCCCCGACCCCAAACTGCGTCCCTTTTTCGAGGGCTCGTCTGTAGTCGTCAAACTTGCTTTCCATCGACTCGACTGGCATGTCGAGAATCGAGATCTTCATGCGACAGGCAATATCAACGCCAACAGCATACGGGACGATCGCATTCTCCAGTCCCAGGACGCCGCCAATCGGCAGGCCGTATCCAACGTGCGCATCGGGCATGAGGGCGGCCATTCGCGCCGACGGAAGGGTACACGACTCACGCATTTGGGCATGAGCGCCGTCATCAATCTGGTCGCCCCAAGTCTGGTAACGAATCGGTTCGGACGGCGCGTCCGGCAAATCGACACCTTCTGCGAGAACTTGCGCCATCGCTGCAAAGTGCGGATCGCCAAGGTGAGCGGCAGGATCGTTCAGAATATTCTGAACATGAGCCTTCAACGCCGCTCCACGCAGGTCACCAGACGCGGCAGCAGTTCCAACACCAATGATGGCTTCACGGATGACGTATTCAGGGACGCCCAGTTTTTCGAGTTGTCGACGGTTCATGAATCGCAATCTCAGGACGGGGGAAAGACTGGAACGCAGAGGTAACAGAGTGGAGCAGAGGTCGCGGAGAGAATCCAGATTGAACGTAACGGCGCAACAATGTAAAGGACTACAAAGTGTTCAAGAATAGGGGTTTAAGGGATTCGAGTTTGGATTAGACAACTCTGCGTGCTCTGCCCCACTCTGTTACCTCTGCGTTCCAGTCTCTGGTTTTCGGGTTGGTAAGGACACAAATACGGCAGGACAGGTTCGTTTGTTCAAAGCAACTGTGGGATTTTGCCAACGGTGCTTGAGAAAAATCCTCATTCGGGGGAAAAAACATTTGTCAGCCGTGTTCCAGTTGGCGGGTCGGTCTACAATAGGAAGCGACTTGAACTGAAGCTTGGGCCGAGGGTTGTCACCGATCTTGAGCAGATCCACCTCGCCTGTCGATTGTGTTCCGCCGGATGTGCCCTTCAAGGCACGTTTTTCCCGAGGCTCACAAGCGTAATTGATGGTCTTTGGCGCAGTTGCGCCAGAAAGGTTCGCGATGTCTTCCACGACGATGACGGCTGATGGGATTGAAAAAAACGCTGCTTCAAAAATGACGGGTGTGAAACTGCACGATACACAAGCTGCTCCCGAGAAACGCGGGATCGCAATCGATTATGTCGGCGTCAAGAATGTGACTTTTCCGGTTCGTCTGAAAATGCGGGATGGGTCGGTCCAGCATACCGTTGGGAAGTTCAATCTCTATGTCAGCCTCCCCGCCGATCAACGCGGCACGCACATGAGCCGGTTTGTCGAAGCGCTACAGGCGTTTCAAAAACCTCTCGACCATGCAGGGATCCTCGAGCTGTGTGAATCGGTCCGGTCTCGCCTGCATGCACCGTCCGCCCGCATTCAGCTGGAGTGTCCGTTCTTCCTGGAGAAATCCGCTCCCGTCACCGGAACCAAGGGCTACCTCGATTATAAAGCAAACTATCACGTCGACCTGAATGAGTCGGGTGAATCGGTTTCGATCCTCGGCGTCAAAGTCCCCGCCAAGAGCCTGTGCCCCTGCTCGAAAGAGATCTCCGACTACGGGGCCCATAATCAACGCTCGATCATCACCACAGAGGTCAAGTACGAAGGGGCTCTGTTCATCGAAGACCTGATCGAGGTCATGGAAAACTCCGCATCGAGCCCGCTGTATTCGCTCCTCAAGCGTCCCGACGAGAAGTACGTCACGCAGGCAGCTTATGAAAATCCGAAGTTCGTCGAAGACATGGTCCGTGACCTGGCGTTAGGACTCGACAGCGATGACCGCGTCACCTGGTACCAGATCTCCGCTGAAAACTTCGAGTCGATCCACAATCACGAAGCCTACGCCCAAATCGAGCGAACGAAAGCTTAGCTGGATCGAGAGTAGGGTGCTGGTGAGTCTTCGAACCGCACCAAATACACTCTCATTACATTTGATCGCTACCTCGATTCTCTTCGACGATAACCTTTCCACACGCAATTGGTGCGGTTCGCAAAGCCTCACCAGCACCCTACATAAAATCCAAGGACCTCTCCCCATGTGCATGACGATCATGCGTCGTATCAAATTCTGTGCTGGTCACCGGCTTTACAAGCACGAAAGCAAGTGTGCCTTCTTCCACGGCCATAACTACACTGCTGACTTCTACGTCTCGGGAGAAGAGATGGACTCGGTCGGCCGCATCATCGATTTCTCACAGCTGAAGATTCTCTTCAAAGGCTGGCTCGATGAGCACTGGGACCACGGCTTCCTCCTCTACGAAGGCGATGACAACGGCATCAACGCCATCAAACAGGTCGTCCCCTGCAAGTATTACATCATGCCGTATAACCCGACGGCTGAGAACATGGCCCGCTACCTACTCGAAGTCGTCTGCCCACAGGTATTAGGGGATTTGGGCGTCAAAGCAAGCAAGGTTGTCATCTGGGAAACCGATGAAGCCTTCGCCGAAGCAACGCTCGAATCGAGCGGAGAAGTGATGGCGCGACAGGTCGCGTATGCGGAAGAAGAGTAGAACGTCACGCAGAGAGGCGTTCTGGGTGAAGCGGTATCGTCATACATCGAAGAAATGAGCGGAAGTCATCCGTCTGCACTGCCAGAGTTGAACGGCTCGAAAGTGACAGGATTTGATCGACCGTTGCTTCTGCATCCTCCTTTTCCTGCTCGGTTGCGAAACTCCATCGTGGAACCCAAATGGTTCCCGTTGGAGTCCCGAGACGACTCAACGCCATAATTAGTTTTTGAACAGCGCCAGTTGGAAGCTCACGAAGGCCAAAGAATCGTGTTTCCAGGCCTTCACCATCGTTCGATTCATAAACACAATCAAAAACAAACTCGCAGGACGGCTTTTCCAGCCGACACACCCCGTAACGTGGGCCGTCCATCCAGTCCAGAATAATGACCTGGTCTGTCTTCCACGTTTCAGGTGAGAAACTGCCGAGTTGTTTTTCGAGGTTGTTCATTCAGCTTAATCCAAGATTCGTCCCAGAACCTTATTAAACGTGCGAACGACCTCGCCCGTCAACGGTTGTGGGAAAATGACAGTGTGATGTCCGGGATCTCGCATAGTCGGAGTATAGTTGAGATCGAAGCCGGCATGTTTCAATATGCGTTTTGTAGCTGACGAACAATCGATTCCTGAAGGCAGGTTCAAACTGACGGAAACTCCGAATCCAAAGCCAGCAACCTCAGCCTGTTCGCATTTAAGTGTCAGGCGTCGGATCGATTCCGGACTTGTCCCCATCCGGTAGAGAAGATCGTTATCCTGGGCTTCTCGGCTAAACATCAACGCTACATTGCTCCGCAAAGATTCGGATCAATATAACTCGGTCCATCATTGCGATTCAATCCTGATTCACGCAGGCAGCCAGAGCGCAACGGCTTTCTCATTGCACGGGAACTCCGCCCAGCCTTCGCCGTCGGTGGTGATCTCGTGATCGAACTGGCCGGTGACTTCCTTAAAGGTGTGATTAAGCAGTGAGGTCTGCATGCGTTTGTTGCCGGCTTCGCCGTTGGTCATGACGACGGCCATGCTGCCGGGGTGTTCTTCGGTCCCCAGGCGGGTCCAGCCGATGGTGTTGGGGTGGTCGAAGTAATCGATCTGATCGCCGAATGCGTTGTTTTTGCGGGCGCCCAGAAATGTATCGATCACGAACTTATGAGATGGCATGACGATGTGATGCTCATTGCCGTCGCGTCCCGTGTCGGTGTACTCGGCTCCGTAATAATCAGCATAGAAGAGGCACGGATAGCCGTCTTGTCGCAGCAGGATGAGGGCGTAGGCGAGCGGCTTGAACCAGGGCTCGACGACGGCTTCGAGGGCCTGCAGTGGCTGGGTATCATGATTGGCGACGATCGTGACGGCCAAAGCAGGTTCGTTCTTGACTAGTGACCCGTCGAAGATCGTGGTCATGTCAAAATCGGAGCCGCCCTTACTGGCTCGGGAGAAATTGCCCTGAAGGGGCGCGTCGAAGAGAGCAACTCCGCCTTCCGTCACTTCAATGAAGTGATGAAGCGCTTCGACGTGATGAGACCAGTATTCTCCGACCGCAAAAACCTTCTGCTTGGAATGCTGGCGAACGTGTCGCAACCACTGTGGAAAAAATCCGGCTTCGACATGTTTGACAGCATCAAACCGGACACCGTCGATGCCGACAGTATCGTGAAACCAGGCTCCCCAGGCTTTGATGTCCTCTTGAACTTCGGGATGAAGCACATCAATATCGCAACCCATGAGGTAATCGAAGGAGCCTTTTTCGAGATCGACCTGCTCGTAAAACTGCTTATCTTCAAACAGATAAACCGCATGGTAATCAGGATCGTGGGCATTGGTATCGATGGCAGTAAAATGCCACCAGTGCCACTTCAGCGCAGAGTATTTGTCCCCTCGACCGGGGAACGTGAAATGGGTATGAGATTTGATGGTCCGTTGCTCGCCGATCTGCTCGTGTCTGTTGTCGGGACTGTACGGCGTGGCGAGGAACTCTTCCTCCTCATCGCCTCCCATGCGGTGATTGAGGACGACGTCCCAATAAAGCTGCAGGCCTGCACTGCGAGCAACTTCAACAGCTGCCAGGAGTTCGTCCTTGGTGCCGTATTTGGTACGAACCGTCCCTCGCTGGTCGAATTCTCCCAGGTCATACATGTCGTAGACGGCATACCCGACGTCTTCGGCTCCCATCGCCGCCTTGTAAGCGGGCGGCAGCCAGACAGCGGTCACTCCCGCATCCGCAAGACTCTGGGCCTGATCCTTTAACTCGTTCCACAGTGATCCATCGGCCTTGTTATACCAATGGAAAAACTGCATCATCGTCCCGTTAATTTCACGCATGTTGGCCTCGTTCTCAGTGTTGCAATTGATGGTGCAGCGAGCGATCTGATCATGCGGTCGCGTAGAGTGCAAAGTCAACAACAGTCATCATAGCGAGCTGTCAATCATGCCTCGGAAGTCCACAACCACAGATCCAGAGAAGGCGTTTCAACGAACATTGCGTCGGGGAGAACGGCATTTGAACACAGTCTGTACGAAGTTCCAAACATGGCAGACTGAGTTCGGGAAATGCAGCATGGAAGTCGCCTGGCAGTGCAGCCCGTATGAAGCACTCGTCCGCGCCATCGCGTTTCAGCAACTTCACGGCAAAGCCGCCCAGAGCATTCTGAACCGTCTCATCGCCGCCTGCCCGAAAGAGGATTTCCCGACGCCGAAGTCGATCACGTCATTCAGTGTCGAGCAGATGAGGGCATTCGGATTTTCACAGGCAAAGGTCGCTGCGATTCATGGTATCGCCCAGGCCGCGATCGATGGTCGAATCCCTTCACGATCTGAAGCGGAAAAACTGGACGACGAAGAACTGATCGAACGCCTCATCGAACTCCGAGGCGTCGGCCGCTGGACGGTCGAAATGCTGCTGATGTTCACGCTCGGACGCATGGACGTCATGCCGGTCGATGACTACGGCGTCAAAGCAGGCGTCGCGCATCTGTTTGAGCTACCCGAACTGCCGAAGAAAGCTCAGATGCTCGAACTGACGGAACACTGGCGACCATTCCGCTCGATCGGAGCCTGGTACATGTGGCGGCTGCTGGAAGCCAAGCGGGTGAAGTAGAAGACAGGATTTTGCGAGAGAATGCTCAAAGAGGAGGGATACCTCAGATCGTTTTTCTACACATGTTCCCAAGTATCATCGTCGTAGATAATCAGCGAATGATGCTGGATATCTTCATCCTTCCCGACGATTTCTGCTTCATACCACACGCAGTCATATTCATCGACATGGGAAACTTTTACGATCGGACACTGCGCAATGATTTGTTCGATGCTATCCGCTGTCCATCCTGCCATCTCAATGGCATCCGCAACCTCTTGTTTTCGCTGAAGCAAGTCACATTCAGGGACTTTCAATATCCGAATTTGATCGCCCACTTTGAGTAATTTGGGATCAGGCATTCTTCTTCCTCGGAGACGTGGGATGAACTTGCAGTGATGGCTAAGCATGGCTGCCGAACAATGCACGAACGCCGGTCATCGTTGTCGGTCCATCGATACACATCGCCGAATTCTCCTTCATTTCCCGTCGACGACGTCCCAACTCGGCAATGCCTGGTTTCGATACTGGCGAATACCGACCAATCATTACCCTCAGAAGCACAACTCGCTCTTTTGGCGTCAGCTCGTCCGCAGCGGCCAAAATCTTTGAATTGTCACACAACATCCAAAATGTTACGACCAAATGATAATCCCGCGAATTTCGCACTTCTACTGCAGATTTCCATCACCTGTGATACAACACAGTCGAACCAGTCACATTCACCACAGGCACAGAGAACTCGAAAGTCAGAAGTCGGATGCTGGTGAGTCTTCGAACCGCACCAGCCCCTACTTCCTCCTCCGTGTCCTCTGTGGTTAAAACCTCTTTGATCGTTGGAGCAGAGCGTCATGCTGGGAGCAGAAGACTACAAGAAGCGTCGATTGGCCTACCTGATTGAAAAAGGTCAGCCGGGGGAAGCAGTCACAGCAAAAGGTTGGGTCCGGACCCGTCGTGATTCCAAGGAAGGCTTTTCCTTCATCGAGCTCAATGACGGCTCGTCGATGAAGAACCTGCAGATCTTCGTTGATAAGACCGTGCCCGGGTATGAAGACGTCGTCAAGCACTTGCCGGTCGGCGCCAGTATCGCAGCCGAAGGGGAGCTCAAAGAGTCGCCCGGCAAAGGTCAGCGGATCGAGCTCGTTGCCAAGTCGATCACCGTCTACGGGACCGCGGATCCCGAGACCTATCCCCTCCAGAAGAAGCGTCACAGCTTTGAGTTCCTGCGTGAGATCGCTCACCTGCGTCCTCGAACCAATACCTTCGGTGCGATTGCCCGTGTCCGCAACGCCGCCGCATTCGCGATTCACTCCTTCTTCCAGGCTCGCGGCTTCATGTACGTCAACACCCCGATCATCACGACCAGTGACTGCGAAGGGGCAGGGCACATGTTCCAGGTGACCACGCTCGACCTGGCCAAGCTCGCTCAGCTGAAGAACGCCAAAGGAGAATTCGAAGTCGATTACACTCAGGACTTCTTCGGCAAAAAGGCTTCGCTGACAGTCAGCGGCCAGCTCGAAGCGGAAATCTTCGCGACCTCGCTGGGGGACTGCTATACCTTCGGGCCGACGTTCCGGGCTGAGAACTCCAACACCTCGCGCCACCTCGCGGAGTTCTGGATGGTCGAACCCGAGATGCCTTTCACGGACCTCGAAGGCAACATGGACATCGCAGAGTCGTTCATCAAGACTGTCGTTACGGAAGTCATGACGAAGTGCGCAGAAGATCTCGACTTCTTCAACCAGTGGGTCGACAAGACGGTCATCGAGACACTGACCTCGATCCGAGAAAACCGCTTCGAACGAGTTTCGTATACGGAAGCCGTCGACCTGTTAACCAAGTCCGGCAAGTCGTTTGAATACCCCGTCAGCTGGGGCATCGACCTCCAATCGGAACACGAACGTTGGCTGACCGAAGAGCACTTCAAAAAGCCGGTCATCCTGTACAACTACCCGCGAACGCTGAAGCCGTTTTACATGAAGTGCAACGATGACGGAAAAACGGTCCGCGCGATGGACATCCTCGTCCCCCGCATCGGTGAAATCATCGGCGGCTCTCAACGGGAAGAAAACCTCGAGACCCTCAAGCAACGCATGGCCGAGTGGAACCTGCCCGAAGCCGAGTATTGGTGGTACCTCGAACTCCGCAAATACGGCACGGTCCCCCACGCAGGTTTCGGACTCGGTTTCGAACGCCTCATCCAACTGCTGACCGGCATGACCAACATCCGCGACTGCATCCCCTTCCACCGCACGCCGAAGAATGCGGAGTTCTAAACGTCAAGCACGGCAAAAGACCTCATCAAAACCCATGGTTGCTTTGTAAGTGACCATGGATTTTTTGTTTGGCGAGCTTGGCCTCGATAATCTGTGACATGCGTATGTCACAGACGTGCCAGTGAACCGGTTGAAGAAAAATATTTCCAGAAATCTATATGCGTTTATTTGTGGTGTGTCTTATACTCATCTGTTCATGAGTTTGTGAACGGTAAGCCAGGAACCGATTTTCAATGATCTGATGACTCCATTTCTCTCCATGAACTGACCGTGAAGGAATTGCTGATGAACGAAATACCTCAATCCCGTCAGCGTGGCTTTACTTTGATTGAATTGCTGGTCGTCATCGCGATTATTGCGACTCTTGTAGCGATTCTCCTGCCGGCGGTGCAACAGGCACGTGAAGCGGCACGGCGTTCAACCTGCAAGAACAATCTCAAGCAAATGGGGCTGGCCCTTCATAACTATCACGATGTGTTTCTGACATTGCCAGCAAGGCAAGGTGGACCGAACTGGACTGGTTCAGATCCCCCATCAGAAGTGAATGTTGCACCTCGTCATAGTGCATTCGTGGCGATACTGCCATTTATTGAGCAATCTCAACGGCACGATCAGATATTCAATTCTCGACGTCATGCATGGCACGGGAATGCTGACTCAGGATATATAGGTGTTATTCCTGTTTACGTTTGCCCTTCAGACGGACCAATGCTGGAGACTGGAACAGATAGAAATGCTGCGTATTCGCCCCTGAACTACGCCTTAGGAATGGGAGATAATTTTAATCTCAACACTGATACCGTTACTGGCGATGCCAACATTCGTGGTCTATTTGGATTTCGAAAGAACTTCAAGTTCTCCGATATCACGGATGGACTCAGCAACACGATGGCAATGTCCGAAGTCGTTGCTGCCACTGCGGACAATGGTTTGGGAAGAGCTGTTGGAACCAATACGACGAGTCCCCTGGCATGCCGTGCAACGATGGTTCAGCGACGTTACACATCGGGTACGCTGATTCATCAGTTCCGCTGCCACGGCAATCGCTGGCAGGATGGACGTCCTGGCTATGCTGGTGTGAACAATATCCTTCCTCCAAACAACGCAACGTGTAGTTCGCAAGGTGGTTCAGGAATTTATACCGTTTCCAGCCGTCATGCAGGTGGCGCAAACTTGCTTCTTGCTGACGGGGCAGTTCGATTTGTTTCTGAGAACATTGACACTGGCAATCTGAGTCTTGCACCAGCAACGTCAGGAGCCAGTCTTTATGGTGTCTGGGGTAAGTTGGGGACTCGCGATGGTGGCGAAGCTTTGAGTGACTTCTAATCAAGTTGCATTGTCTTCTATTTCCCTCCGGTTGAATTCTTGCAGGCTTTCAGATGAAACGATGCATCTCGAATCTATCTTTGTTGGCTCTGTTATTGGCGGGTTGTGGCAGTTCTGATCGTTGGAAAGATGGTCGCCCTCCCGTCTACCCTGCGTCAGGCAGCGTCACGATGAATGGGCAGCCACTGGAAGGGGCAACCGTGATCTTCAGCCCTGAAGATCCAGCTGGAAAACCTGGTGTTGCGATCACGGATAAAAGCGGCCGTTTTGATGCAGAAACCTTCGAACCCAAGGATGGACTGACAGCTGGTCCTCACAAAGTCACCGTAGAGAAAACGACCCTCGTCGATAAACAGGGCAATCCCGTCGAAGTGATACGCGAGCCGGGTGATGTCAAAGAAGTACGAGAGGTTCCGAAGCAGTACAGCAATTTCTCCACCTCGGGACTTCGCGTTGAAGTCAAAGATGGAAAGAACGAGTTTCCTGCGTTCGAGTTGAAGAAGTAGTGAGTTTCAGTCAGCTCACGAAAAAACTCCGCCTGTGTCCTCGCGACACAGGCGGAGTTTTCTATTGGTAGCAGCGGACAATTACTTCTGCTTGGTGAGGTCAAAAGTAAACGTCGTATGGTCCTTATCGACAACGACGTGTTCTTCATACTTGATTGGTGTCGGTTCGCCGTAACGTTGTTCGGCCTGTTTCTTTTCGTAGTCGTTGAACTTGGGGTCGATCTTCTTGACGGTCTTCGGAGGAACCATGAAGTTCACAGTATGACTCCCGGCGACTGCTCCTTTGACGTCTTTATCGTAAAGCAGTTCGAACTTCCCTTCCTCGTCGGTAAAAGCAACCGAGCGTTTTCCGCTGGTGGGGTAAAACTCGACGACTGCATCGGCAAGAGGCTGGCCATCTTGTATGACTTGTCCGGTGACCTCAATCAGCGGCGGAAGATCGGATTTTGAACTGCAGGCTGCCGATAGAAGGCAGAGCGTCATCACGCAGAGCGTGCGAATCGTAGTTGGCATGGGAAGAGTCCTTAAACAGCGTCGAGACAGGAAGACATTCCTGTCTCGACTTGGAGTCAATCAACCGGATTAGAACTGCCCCACGACTTCGCCACGATTGATCGTGCCGAGCGCTTCGTACGTATTGCCATCAATGTTTTCGCTGATGAAGATGACGTGACCGTCGCCCATGACAAATTGAGCGCCACCCATGTGGAAGCTGCCGAAGGAGCGAGCCTGTTGTGACAGTGTTCCGATCCGGTTGTTGATCGGGTACTGCTTGCTGGTGAAAGCGTACATACGGTCGTGCCAGCCAACATGATCCGTTCCCAGCCACCAGGCTGCAAAACGCAGCGTTCGTCCGCTATCGTAACCTCCATCGCGCTCACCCACGATGACCGTGTTGGACAGGCCGTCTGTGATGTCGGCAAACCTGCGAGAAGCGTTGACGGCGAATGGTCCATTGAATGATTGTGGGTTGTAATCGTTGTCGTTTACGAAGACGGAGCCGCCGCTACCGACGTAATTGGATTTGGCGTTTGTGCTGCCTTCCAGGTAGGTGTTGTTGTTCGCCATGATGTCGGAAGGGCAGATATAGACTGGGATGACGCTTTTCCCGACCGGGTTGTCTCCCGCATTGAACTTGGGCTCGGTGGCGAAATTATTTGTTTCTCGAGCGAGGGCATCATAGACGGCTGACTGTTCAAGAAATGGCAGGATCATGGCCCCCCAGCCGTGGGGATTCCACCCATCGCCATAGGCGGCATGCTTAATACTGCCGGGCACCATGACGACAAACGTGTCATGGTAGTTATGAATCGCTAGCCCGATTTGTTTCAGGTTGTTTTTGCAGGTCGAGCGCCGAGCGGCTTCGCGGGCTTGTTGCACAGCTGGCAGAAGAATTGCGACAAGTGTCGCAATAATTGCGATGACTACCAGCAACTCGATCAGGGTAAACCCTTTGCTACGTTTAAGAATACTTGGTGTCATGGCGCCTCCCGAGATGAAATGAGAAATGAAAGCGAGAAAATCGCATTACGAGCAGATTGACCGGAAAAGAAAGGATGGTGATATGTGTTCATGGCCTCGCAATGCTATCATCGGCATTCAAGAGACCTATTTCAATGCGTTGATGCGAACCGTTTGTTGTGTTATTTTACACGTTGGGCCAAAATGAGCGAAATATGCGCATATTCCGAACAATTTAGCGTCATTCGACTTAGGTTCATGCGTGCACTGTTCGACACAGAAGGTCGCAGCAAGATGAAAAAACGAAAAAGCGTCGCCTTGCTCGTCGAACGGTCTGATGAGTATTCCAGGCAGCTTTTAAGAGGTATCCGAGATTTTCTGTCCATCAATCCCTATTGGTCAATTTACCTGCCAGAGCACGAGCGCGAAGTCACTCCTGGCTGGCTGAAGGGGTGGTCGGGCGATGGAATCATTTCGCGGTTGGAGTCGGTCGAAATGACCCAGGCGATTTCTGAACTGGGAATTCCGATCGTTAACCTCAGCCTGCTCGAACTCATCCCCGGGATTCCCTCCGTGACGGCTGATAACCACGCAGTTTCGAAGATGGCCGTGGAGTATTTAAACGAACTCGGTTATCGGCAGTTTGGTTTTTGCGGTGACCCTGCTTTTCGCTGGTCGATGGAGCGTGAGCAGAGTTTTGTCAGCGAACTTCAGCAGATGGGCCTCAGCTGCGATGTCTATCATGCCTTGCCAGTTGCTCAGCCGAACTTCTCCTGGAATCTGGAACGAGAGCGGCTCATCGTCTGGCTGCAGTCTCTTCGACGCCCGTGTGCGATTTTTGCCTGTCACGATATCAAGGCGCAGAAGATTCTCGATTTGTGTCGTGAACTATCGATCGCCGTCCCGGAAGAAATCTCTGTCCTGGGGGTCGATAACGACGAACTTCTCTGTGACTTTTCAGACCCGCCACTGTCGAGCATCGCGCTCAATACCAGAACCGTTGGCTATATCGCTGCCGAGATGCTGACTCGCATGATGTCGGGGCAGGAGACCTCGCCCTCCAGCGTGCGGGTTCCGCCATCGGAAATCTGTCTGCGACAATCATCGGGTGAGCGAGCGGTGGATGATCCGTTCGTCGCGAAAGCCCTAAAGTTCATCCGCGAGTCATCTTTCGAAGGGATCAATGTCACGGACGTGCTGTCGTTTGTCGGATTATCTCGGCGCAGCCTGGAGCACCGCTTCGTCAAGCTGTTGGGCAGAACGCCGCACGAGGAGATCACACGCATTCGAATCTCCGAAGCGAAACGCCTGCTGATAGAAACGAATCTCGGCATCAATGAAGTCGCCGAACGCAGCGGCTACCCGCAACTCGATTACTTCTCAGCAGCGTTCAAACGCGAAGCAGGCATGTCGCCTCGTTCGTTTCGCGAACATGCCCGCAGTCGTGAATAGACCAGACTGCGGACACGCCAACAAACCGGATCAGTTAAACCAGATCGCATACCCGAAGAAATTGCCCCGGAACATGTCGTTGAAGTCGTTCCAGGTTTCCGGGGACGTCATCTCCCCTTTCTCGATATAGGGCAGCAGATCGACGCCGTGAGCCATCAGGATGATGTCGAAGTTCGCCGGCGGGTTGTCGAAGTATTTCTTGAGGTTCACGCCGCGGGCTTCGTTCGGATAACGCCAGTGAGCGACCAGTTTTTTGCCATCGAGGATCTCTTCTGACTCCGTGAGAAACGTCTTCCAGGTCGCGACCATGTCCTCGGTGACCGGAACTTGAAGAATGCCTGTCTGCTTGGGACTCGGTAACCACTCACGATCATTGTCGGTCTCAGCAGCAGCGGCTTCCCATGTCTTTCGACTCAAGGCAATGACCTGTTTGAGGTGTTCACGAATCGACTGATAGCGTTCCTTATGCACAACCGGGAAACGGGCCAGGTGAATCCCTGCGATCGCATCGGCGATGTCGCCCGTCCAGTCCCCATCTTTCTTGGGAAACGGCTCCGCAGCGTCGACCGGCTTGGCGTAAACCCGCGGTGCGATGACGTGATAAAGATCCTTCATCTCGTGAGCAAGAGCCCAGTCGCAAAATGACATGAGCAGGTGACAGTAGCCACGCAGCCAGTAGACGTCCGTCTGATCAAACCCAATGACGAACTGCTCGGCGAGGTTCTCCAGAGGCATCGGCTCCTGCCCAGGCTGTCGCATAAACGTCGGGTTCAGGTTGAGCAGGAGTTCGCCGAGCGTTTCGTCCTGGTCTTCTTTACCGTTGTTGTTGTAATCGATCATGACCAGAAAAACGGGGAACGAGAGCTTCATGCCCGGATCATTGACCTGCGATAACGTCTTCTCGGCCAGTTCCAGACGATCACGCACCCCGGCGAGAATCTGTGCAGCCTGCTCATAGCGAATTGGCTCAGGATTCTCGTTGATGGGCACCGGCATCCGCATCAAGGGAAGACCGCGTAAGTCTTTATAGAAGACGCCGTAACGATAATGCTGCTGCCCGAGGTGCTCAATCGCCTGGAAGAATTGCGTGATGCCCAGAGCGGTTTGCAGTTGCGTTGACGGGGTGGCTTTTTGAAGTGTCGCGATGTCCTCGGCTGTTTTGGAAAGTGTTTTCGTCGACAGCATCTGCTGAAACTGCGGCGAAAAATCCTCGGCAAACGCGGCAGAACTTGTGACAGCGGCGAAGAAGGCCGCACAGAGGAGAAGAATCGACGGTCGCATAAACTTTGCCTTTGACGTAAGGGGTTGCGCAGGACGTGGTCGCAAGGGTAGGCGAAACTGAACGGCCGATATCACACGAGTACTCGATGATTCTGATGAATCGTTCAGAAAAAGCGAAGCCGGGAGTTCCCTCCGGACGATTTGGTGATATAATTCCCAACGTGACGGACGCCTTGACGCCCGTCATTTTTGTTGACAGACAGAACACCTTTCCTGCACGCGACTTGCGCGTCAGGACGCCAATACATGACGC
>SXPC01000264.1 GCA_005778225.1 Planctomyces sp.
ACCAAGCTGCCATGTTCGACCCGGAAGGCTTTAACGCCGGTGCCGAACGAGCCATTTTCTGGACCCGTCGCCAACTCGAATCCGCCGACGCCAAAGGCAACGAAAAACGCTGGGACTTTCTTGGCGAACTCCCCCGAATCAAACGTGAAGGGGAAATCATGTTCGTCCACGGCTCTGCTCGAAACCCGCTCAACGAGTATGTCTTCCCCGAAGACGTCTATAACCAGCGAAAAATGGAACGTATTTTCGGCCTGGTCGATAAATACTGCTTCCAGGGACATACCCACATCCCGGGCGTCTTCTCAGAAGACCTGATGTTCCTGTCTCCGGAAGAATGCGACTTCAAATACACGCTCACCGACCGTAAAATCCTCGTCAACGTCGGCTCTGTTGGTCAGCCTCGCAATGGTGACAACCGTGCCAGCTACGTCGTCCTTGACGGCAAGACGATCAATTTCAAACGTGTCCCTTACGACTTCAACAAGACAGCTCAAAAGATTTACCCGATTCCCGAGTTGGATAACTTCCTCGGTGATCGCCTGCGAGACGGTCGTTAATCACCTGCAAATTTCGGTCATGACTGGAATTGCTTAAACCATCAAACGCCCCCAGGCGTTCCGAGCGTAGCCCTACTTCTGTTTTTTTGTCGCCCGACTGCTTCCACGGAGGACCCAGGGCGACCTTTCCTTTTTGATATCGATTCGAGCTCTCCTGTCATGGAACAACGACGTCTCATCACTTACGTCATCACCTGCGTCGTCTTCTCATCGGTCTGGTTTTACCTGATCGTCCCGACGTTCTTCCCACAACTGGTTCAAAAGCCTCCCGTCAAACCAGACGCAGCCAATGAGCAGAAACTCGCTGACGGTGAAGTTAAACCAGCCGACGTCAACGCGAAACCCGCAACTCCCGACACCAAACCTGCTGAAGACGGTCAGCCGGCCGCAGCAGAGGTAAAGCCACCGGTCGAAGTGACCAGCTACCCTTACCGTGAGGTTGTCCTCGGCTCCCTCGATCCGAAATCAAACTACTACTATCAAGTCAGTTTGACTTCTAAGGGGGCGGGCGTTTCTCGCATCGAGCTCAATGACCCTCGCTACTCCACGGATACCGACCGCGCCGTTCCTCTGGCTGTCGTTGGCAACAACCACAATCCTGAACTGGCAACCCTCCAGACCAACATCCCCTACATCGATGACCAGCTCAAAGGCAAATCGGGCAAGCTGGATGTCATCAACTGGAAGGTCAACGAAGAGCTCACAAAAGACGACACCGCCGTCTTTGAATACCCGTCTCCGGATGGCAAAGTCACCGTTCGACGCACCTACACCATCCAGAACGGCAAACCCGACGCGCGCGACACCGACCCCACCGGCTACCTGCTCAAAACCAAAATTGAGTTCATCAACCAGTCGGGCGAAGAGATCAAGCTCTCGTACAACTCACACGGTCCAGTCGGTCTGCCACTGGAGAACGTTGATAACATTCAGCGATTCCGAAATCTCCAGTTCGGCATGTTGAATGTTGAAGGGGGTGTCCGTCACGTCCAGGTGACCGCGGGAGAACTGGCCAATCAGTTCGAAGAAGCCCAGACGGAAAATGATCCGAAGAAGGTCGAAACCTACACCGGCATGTTCCAGTTCCTCGGGCAGGACGTCCAATACTTCGCCGCCCTGCTGCACCCCGTCGGCAGTCAACTGGAATCATCTTACATCGAACGCGTCGTTCCTTACCTGAACCTCCCGGGGCGTGACCGCAATCACACGGACTTCGGTTTCACGTTCGAATCGAAGCCGGTATCCGTCGCCAAAGGCGAAACCGTCGGCCACGAATACGAGCTCTTCGCGGGCCCGAAACGCAGCCCTCTTCTCGGGTCACTCCGAGCCGACGACATCATGGAATACGGCTGGTTTGGCTCGATCGCCAAACTGATGCTCAGCATGATGAACATCTTCCACCGTTACCTGTTCCTGCCTTACGGCTTGTGCATCATCATGCTGACGGTCATCGTCCGTGGTGCCATGTTCCCACTGTCTCGTAAGCAGGTCCAAGGCGCTCAGAAGATGAAAGAGCTTCAGCCGAAGATCAAAGAGCTCCAGACCAAATACGCCGACGACAAGGAAAAACTCGCCCGCGCTCAGATGGAACTCTTCGCGAAAGCCGGTTACAACCCGCTGGCTGGCTGTCTGCCGATGCTGTTCCAGCTGCCGATTTTCATCGCCCTCTACAGTGCCCTGCAACACTCTGTTGACCTGCGTATGGCGAGCTTCCTGTGGGTCGACAACCTCGCTGCCCCCGATCACCTTTTCACCCTTCCCTTCACTCTCCCGTTCATTGGAACCAACTCCTTCAACCTTCTGCCCATCCTGACGATCGTCCTCTTCATCGTGCAGCAGAAGATGTTCATGCCGCCGCCGACCAACGAAGAGCAGGCGATGCAGCAGAAGATGATGAGCTACATGATGGTCTTCATGGGCTTCATGTTCTACAAAGTCCCCGCGGGTCTGTGCGTCTACTTCATCGCCAGCTCCCTGTGGGGTCTAGCCGAACGAAAACTCCTCGACTGGACCGGCGCCAACGAGCCGCCAGCTCCAACCGACGATAAGAAAGCAGACGTTGTTAAGAAACCCGGCTACTTCAGCAACCTCATGAAGCAACTCGATCAGGCGGCCAACGACCCACAAGCCAAACAACTCTCAAAAACCAAGAAGCCCAGTTGACGTAGGGTCCGCTGTGCGGACCGTCAATTCGGTATGATTCCAAGAGGCGGCTACAACTCAAATAGCCGCCTCTTTCTTTTTCTGGACAGCTCTTTAACGGTCCGCACAACGGACCCTACAATTCTCGAATGCACCCAGACGACACCATCGCTGCCCTCTCCTCTCCCCCCGGCTCCGCCCCGCGCGGCATCCTCCGACTCTCCGGCCCTCAGACACTTCCGATCGTCGAGAAAGTCTTCACTCCGACTGATGCTACCCGTTTCGACACCGCAGTCTCAAAAGCAGCCCCTCGCCTCCACCACGGCTCGCTGACCGTCTTCGAAAAGTTCCCCCTCGACGCCCTGCTTTACCTATGGCCAGGCACACGCAGCTACACCGGCGAGCCACTGGCCGAGTTTCACCTCGTCGGCTCACCAG
The DNA here is from genome assembly GCA_005778225.1 of Planctomyces sp. Lineage (GTDB taxonomy): Bacteria > Planctomycetota > Planctomycetia > Planctomycetales > Planctomycetaceae > SXPC01. The sequence goes on from SXPC01000264.1 coordinate 3,138, forward strand.
TTATCCTCGATCACGTCCTGACGCAGCTCTACCAGTCCGGTGCCCGCCCCGCCCGGCAAGGCGAATTCACTCTCCGGGCCTTCCTCGCCGGCAAGCTCGATCTGACCCAAGCCGAAGCCGTCCTCGGCGTCATCCATGCGCGTGACGACGACGAACTCAAGACCGCCCTCTCCCAACTCGCCGGCGGTCTCTCGACCCAGCTCCAGGCCCTCCGCCTCTCCTTGCTCGACCACCTCGCTGACCTCGAAGCGGGCCTCGACTTCGTCGAAGAAGACATCGACTTCGTCGACCGCTCGTCCCTGATCCTTAGCCTCAATGAAGTCATCTCCAAGACACGCGAACTGCGCGACGCAGCGTCCAACCAGTTCCGTCAGGACCACCCGTTCAAAGTCGTCCTCGCTGGCCTCCCTAACGCTGGCAAAAGTACTCTCTTCAATGCGCTCGCTGGTCAGGACGCCGCCATCGTCTCGGCTGTCCGTGGCACAACGCGAGATTACCTGCGACATACCCTCCGCTGGCACAACACCCAGATCGAACTCATAGACACCGCAGGCTGGGAGCAAGACCCTTTCGGCCCCATGCAGCAAGCCCAGCGACTCCGAGAAGAAATCATCAGCCAGGCCGACGTCCTCATCTGGTGCACGTCCCCCGACATCGCTTCTGACCCAATCCTTGGCCCGATCAACTCAACCCACGCCGACCAGCTTCGACACCAACACGACTCCGTCCTCCACGCGTTCACCAAGTCGGATCTTCTCCCCGCCTCACCCAACGAACATTACGACATCACCCTCAGCGTCCACCAGAAAACCGGCCTCGCGGAGATCCAGCATCTCATCCAACAAACCTGCCACGCCCACCAACAAGGCGAGCAACGACTCCTCGTCGGCTCGACCGCCGCCCGTTGCCGCGATTCTCTCAGCAAGGCCCTCGAACTCCTCGAATCCGCCCTCTCCCTTGCCCAGTCCCGTACCGGCGACGAACTCATCGCCAGCGACCTCCGTTCCGGCCTCGAACACCTCGGCGAAATCACCGGCGCTGTCTACACCGACGACCTCCTCGACCGCATCTTCAGCAAGTTCTGCATCGGCAAATGAGGCTCAACAATAGGTAGCTTGTCTGCCATGCTTGCAGCTTTGAGCAAACATGTTCTCAACGCTCCAATGTCGAGTGAAGCAGCATGTTCACCCCAAGCTGTGAGCATGGCACCATCCGGTCACAGGGCGCAAAAAAAAGAGGTGAAAGCCTGGCCTTCACCTCTTGGTTGATTCTCTGGAATGCAAGCCGCTCTACTCGGCTGCAATCACCATGCGGTTCTCAACATTTCTCACGCCGGGCTCGAGCATCATATACATCTCGAGCATTTTTGCTTTCTGAGCGTCAGCCACAGTCCCGGTGAGAATCGCAGTCCCACCTTCGTACATCTCAACAGCGACAGAATCATTCACTCTTTTCGCGGCAACAAGTTTGCTGACTTGTTGTGGCAGCGGAGCGGAAGCAAACGAGCGCGGTGCACTCGGCTCAATGTTGAATCCGAGACGAACCCCACCACGAACGTCAACCTGCTTGATCCGGCTGTTCAAACTGGAAAGACGCGAGGCACTATTGCGTTGTTGATAATTCGGCGTCTGCATGTTCAGCGATTGAGTCGCTGCCTGGGCATTCCCGACAAGTCCGCCATTGCTTTCAGTGAAACCGACCATATCGTTGCCGAAATCGCGACTGACCCGATCCGTTCCACCAGCAGTTGCATCAATTCCTTGGGAGGCTCCTCCCGTTGCAGAACCTCGCGTCGAGCCTTGGCCGCTTGTGGTCCCACGTGACGTCGAACCAGTACTGCTTCCTCGACTTGAGGCAGACGTTCCAGACCCTGCCCCAGCGGTGCTGCGTGACTGTGCGGACGCATCTGCTGACCACAGAACAAGTAACGTCAAACAGGCAGTAATTCGAAGCATATCGATCTCCGTGAATGGCGACTGGTTAACCTAGTCGCATCGAACATTGACTCTGCTTCAACACCGAAATTGCCGGGTTGGATTCGCAGTAACAGCCGGAATAGCCAGCATTTTCAAAAAATGGACTCGGCTGGTTTCACACTGAACGAGACATCGTCAGTGACCAGAGACATTCTCAGTGACCAAAAACATCGTCAAAACTGTCTGATTTTGCAGGCTCCGAACTCCCCTCTGCCAGGGGATGACCACTGACTGCGGTTCGCTTACGAGCCGGCTCGGCTGGCTTGGTCTCCGCAGGAGCCAGCTGATGTGACTCGAACGCCGGTTCGTCTGACGCCGACGACTGGGAAGTCGCTCGCAGCGTCTGGACAGTGTCTGAAGGAGCCAGTGAACTTTGAGGCGTCAGGGTCATCACCTTGAGTGGGTGTGCCTGCTCGTCCTTCGGTTCCGTGCGTGTTTGAGCCCCCACTCGCGGACGCACATCTGGCTCTTCATGCGAGGCTTGTTCAATCCCAGTCCCCCCTCGCAGAAATGGCTTGTAGGTCTTCGTCATTGACGAGACGCTATCGGTCATTTTTTCATGTTCAATCGCATCGTATTTGGATGCCAGGCTGACTGCATGGTCACCTGGTTTTGGATCGGTGATTTTGGCAATTTTCTTGCCGGACAGAACGATCGTCGACTCACTCGAGAGGACATCGCCAGACAATTCGCTGTTGTATTTCATTCTCAGCGTGCATTTGGCTTCGTGCATTCCCGGACGGGTGTAAGGCAGAAACAGCTGGTACGATGGTCCGAGTTTCCCCTCGTTGTAGTAACCCTGAAGAGCTCCCCCCTTAAATTCATAGATATGAATTGGTTTGGACTGCTCTTCGACACTTCCAACATCGTCGAACACATAGACCTTCAGATCGCCATCGACCTTGATCGGTCGCTTGGAGCCTTGGGCAAAGAACATGATCTGGCCAGCGAATCCGCGTGTTGGAGCGCCTTTTGTACTCTTACCTTCTCCTGGCTGCCAGATCGCCATCACTTCGACGACTGGCAAGCCCTTGTTCTCTTTAGGCTGTCGTCCCATCAGGGTCGATGTCATGGAGAGGGTGCTGCAACCGCTCGAAAGGCTGGTCAAAATGAGTGACAGGACGATGAAACTCTTGGCTTTCATAGACGGGCACTCCCTGGCTTATTGGTTGTCGAATTTGGTGGGCTTAATTTCAGATTTCCCGGCGGCATGATGGTGGAGGGAACATCCGATTCTTCCAGGCGTCGATCGATGTATTCAGATTCCAGAGCAGGTGCAGGCGACATCGTTCCATCTGGCATCATTTCCAGATTCTGGAGAGGAACACCTTCCATCATCTGATTGGCACCTTCTTGCGGAATTCCGAAAAGTGGTCCATGAGCCTTCTCTGCATCTTCGACCAGGAAGTGCAGACGACCTGCTTCGACTTCCTTGATCAGCTCGTTCTCACAGTCATCGCCGATTACGCGTGGTGTCAGGAAAATCAGCAGCTCGCGTCGAGTCGTCGAGACGGAGTCATAGCGGAACAGGTGATTGATGATCGGGATATCACCCAGCCAGGGAACCTTGCGTTGAACCGTATCATCCTCTTCAGTAATCATCCCCCCCAAAACGATCGTTTGACCGGATGTCACACTGACCGTCGAGCGAGCCACGGTGATGTTCTTAACTGGTGCAGTAATCGTGTTCCCGGTGTTGGCATCGACGAAGATGGGAACTCCACCTGTCGTCGTGTAGTTACTCTTTTCTGCGACGACATCCATGACGATCTGACCATCAGGGTTGATCCGTGGTGTGACATCCAGAATGATCCCTGCGGTATCGTAGGAGACGTTCGGGTTAGCAATTCCTGCCTGAGAAATGTTGACGCCATCAACAATCGGGAAGTTCTGACCAACCTGGATCTGAGCAATCTGGTTGTGAACGGTTCGGATCTGTGGACGCGAGAGGATCTGTGTGTTCCGTCGAGCTTGCAGTGCACGAATCAAAAGGCTGACTTGCTCTGAACTGGCAGAAAGAACCAGTCCCCCGAACCCCAGTTCGCTATTCGCACGACCGACGCCGAAGTTCGTCAGCGACTGAGAACCAACCGTACTCGGGCTACCACCAGGACCAAGGTTGTTCCCCAGCGGGTTGCCGTTGTTGAAGTTATAACCAGGTGATCCCGACTGAGAAACGATGTTCTGAGTGGTCGTCTGAATGTTCTGGTTGGTTGTCGTCTGAGTCAATGTGGTGATCGAGTCAATGATGCTTCGATCGAACAGGACCGAATCCTGAAAGCCCAGCTCGATTCCGAATTCATCCGTGTTATCAAGGGCAACTTCGACCAGCAACGCCTGGATGATGACCTGGGCAGGGGCTTTATCGAGCTCATTGATAATCCGCATGATTTCATCCATGTACTGCGGAGTCGCTGAGATCAGAAGGTTGTTACCGTTAGGGTCCGGAACAACGATGACTTCTCGTTGCAGTTGTTCAGTCAGGCTGATGGCATCCTGATCGAGTGCAGCAAGTTCACGTTGTGTTTCCAGGAACTGGTTGATCGCTTCAGAGATCAGTTCCGCAGGACTGTTATTCAGCTGGACGACCTTGCTGGTTCGCTGACGGGAGTCACTCTGGTCGAGCTTCAGCAGAATAGCCTCAACCTGAGTCAGGGCATCTTCACCACCGATCGCCAGAATGCTGTTCGTGCGGATGTCGACTGAGAATCGAATCGGTATCAGACTGCTCGCTGAGTCACGAGCACCTTGAACCGGAATCGTTGAAGAAACCGCATCGGTCGCATCAAACAGCTGTGACAGCATATCCGCAGAAGCGGTCGCATCCGCAAAGCCCAGCGTGAAGACCTTGATAACCGCAGCCGCATCAGCAGGACGGTCCAACGCAGCGACCAGCGAGCGAATCAAAGGCAGCGTACGAGCAGGGGCAATGACAGCCAGACTGTTGCTGCGAATATCTGCAGAGATCCGCAGATCCGACAGCACACCCGAGCGGATCAGTTCCGCTTGTTGCCCGCTTCCAGACAGGAATTCCAGGACAATCGAACGAGCCGAGTTCTGTGTCGCAGCACCGGCGTTCGTCAACTGCTTGGGGTTCAAGGCTTCATCGATCGATTCATTCAGGAAGTCCGCGATTTCCTGAGCAACGGCATACTTCAGAGGGATCAGTTCAATGCGGTTGATCGCATGAGATTCATCTCGATCCAAGCCTTCCAGGATCTTCGCGACTTCGGTCAAGTCTCTCTGAGAACCTTGTGCAATAACCAGGTTCGTACGGTAATCCGCAGAGACCCGGGCCCGTGACTTCATGCCGACGTTTGTCTGATAGAAGTCTTCAATGACCCCGACAGCCGCAGCTGCCGTAGCATTCTTGAGCTGGAACAGCTGAATCATCGAATCCGCTTCCATCGGGCGATCAAGCTGATCGATCAACTGCAGAACGGCATCGAGTTCAACAGTCGGAGAGACAATGATCACCGAGTTCGGCTGCACAACCGGAATCACGTTGACCTTCACCTGATTACGGCTGGTCCGCTGATCGATGGATTGCACCGAGGTATAAACACTGTTGAGCAGTTCTGTCAGCGCTTCGCTGTTGACGAACGACAGGTGACGCAGGTGAATCTCGGGCGTCATTCCGGCTGACATCCCCTCGATCGAGCGGATGATTTCCATAACCGCATTGATGTCCTGCTCGTTACCTTCCAGGACCAGCATGCCAGAATCTGGCAGTGACTCGACCTTCACATTCCCGCGGATGCGGTTCAGAATGCTGTTGAGGTCCGCTGCTGTTTTCGGATCTGCTTGACGTGATGGATCGACGGCCTGGGCAGGAGCAGCTGGCGGTGCAGTGATCGGAGCATCGCCTTGCGGTTGTGCCTGTGTCATCGCAATCGTTTGAGCGCGACGTGGATCTTTCAGCAACTCACCAACCACCAGTGGCAGTTCTTCCGCCATCGGGGCAACGCTCGGAGAGACCGTCATCAGTTTTTGATTGGTCGCAGCCACATCAGCACGATCAAGAATCCGACACAGCTTCGTCAGATCGGCCTTTGACTTGGCATCGCCATCAATGAACAGTTCGTTGGATTCTGTATCCAATGCGATTTCAAATGTGACAGCAGGTTTGCTGTCTTTGGCTGGCGTTTCCACGCGGAATGATGGCAGCCCCATTAAGCCTTTGGTAATGAGTTTGGCATCAGGCTGATAGGCGGTATAGATCTGCTTGGCGATATCGACAGCGCGTCGATGCTGCAGTTCGACATGTGTGTATTTGGCATTATCGGAATCCGTCACACTGGCAGTCTGGACGGCGGAAAACGCGGGATCTTCTTCACCAGACGCTGATCGGACGTAACTGTCTTTCAGTGTTTTCTCTGGTTCAATGTTGGCTTGTTCCGGAGCTTCCGCAGACCGGCTGACTGCTTTTTTGACTTCGTTGCGCTCGTATTCCGGGCGGAAGGAATCATCCCGCAGGACGATCAGAAATTCGCCCTTGTCGACAATGCGGAAATTCTGAGGTCGCAACTCTTCGTTCAGGATGCGAAGCACCTGAGGTAGCGTGTATTTCTTCAGGTCCGTCCGGCTGTACTTGCCGCGAGGGACTTCCGGCATGACAACCTTTTTGCCGGTCTTTTCGCCCAGCGAATCAAGCACCGACTTCCACGAGGCACCAACGTAATTGATCCGCAGTTCAATTTCGTCCTTAGCCTGGGCTGTCGACTTCTTGTCACTCTCTTCGGGCGATTCGTCAGCTGACGAACTCGCGGTTGCTTTTTTGCTCGTCCCCGAGCCTGCCATAACAATCAGTTGATGACCGAAGGTCAACCACAGGCAGAATGATACGATGGCCACACGCGCGTACATGACAAGAGCATCCTGACATCTTGTTTGGTGGGGACATCACCAGACGTGATAAAGAAGGGAGGGAAACTTGAGGCAGACGTGCTCAAAGGAAGGGGGCGTGCTGAATTCGTGTGTGAATTGACGGCACTATCGGTATTATCGTCAAAGTTTAACATTGCCTTGAGAACAATCCTTAATGTTTTTGCAGCCTTCCGATTTTGCCTGTCTTCTCAATATTGCCGCGCAGCGAAGAAAGACTGGAACGCAGAGCTCGCGAAGGTGTGTAGAGGACGCAGAGAAAGCATCCAGATTCAGCGCACAGGCGCGAAGACGCGAGGAACAGGTATCAGAAACACTCAATAAATAATGCTCGACTCTGCGAACTCCGCTACCCTCTGTTCCCTCTGCGTTCCAACTCTCTCTCTTCTTTACAGCGCCGTCCGCTCTGCCACCGTCTTCCCTAACGGCAGAGCATACGTCTTCTCTTCCGACTCCATCAAAACGCGGTCGCCTTCGATGCTCTGAATCGTTCCCTGAAAGCCAGACGCATCCAGCTTCTCACCCACACCCAGCAAAAAGCCCTGCTGAGTTCTCTGATCTTTGAACCAGACCTTCTGCTCTCCATTGATCGACGTACTTCCGAACAGCATGAGCGTCGTCTCTTTATTGTGAGTCACCTGGATCGTGACCGACTCCCGGTCCGTCATGGCAGGCTCGCCATTGTCAGTCACAGTCACTGCAACCGTATACGTCTTGTTCTCCTGATCAGGTTTCGGCGACCAGACCAGTGACCGTGTCGCAGGATCGACACGCAGCCCCTCCGGCACTGTCCCGCTGACGGAGTATTTGAGCTGTTCAGCCGGCGTCTCCAGATCCTTCGCCGACAAAGGCAGGCTCCAAGATTCCCCGGAATACGCAACCTTGCTGCCGAGTTCTTCGAGCGTCGGCGGTGTATTGGGATCGCGAATCAGAACCGTCAAATTGCGAGCCGCAGTTTCCTTCCCGTTAGCGGTCGCCACCTTGAGTCGGACAGGAATATCACCAATCGCAATATCCGCAGCAGGATTCCAACGAATGGTTCCGCTGGTCGGATTTAACGTCATGCCATCCGGTGTCGCCCCGTCGAACTCCCAGGTTAATGTTCCTGCTTCGGGTGAGAAGCCGCTCGTCCTCAAGATGGCTTCGAACGGCGTTCCCCTCGTCAGACGTAACGACCCCGCGACTTCGATCTGAGGATTCGTCCGCACAACCGGCAACGGCAACGAGAACGGACTCGCTTTGACAACAGCAGCCCACGTCTCGCCAAGCTGGTCAGCTGGGCGCGATTCATCGATATAGTTTAACCGAGTCCCACGCGGCAGTGTCCGGTTTTGCTTCCTCTCACCAACCGGTTGGAAAATCCAGCCAGACCCGTCGTCTTCGACGTTAATCAACTTGAATCTGTCCTGACCAATCTGGAACTCGAACGGCAGATCTTCCAGGCGCACCGTCGGTGGCTCAACGCGTGAATAAAGTTGATTTGCTTCGAGACGATCGACGAGCTGCCACTGTGTATAAGGGAGGGGGCGTCGTTTTGCTCCATCGATCGCCATCGCTTCGGCCGTCAGCATGACCTTCATCGGGGCATTGGGCTCTTTTGAAGACGGCTTGATGTCCAGTCGCTCGATACGATGAAACAGCTCCGCTCCCTCAAACATGCTGACAAATCGAGCCAGCGATCCCAAAGTCGCTTCGCCTTCAACGACAATCGAGACAGCAATCGCCGTCTTATCAGCGACCAGCTTGGTATTACCGGGAGTGACCGTCACATTCTTCCATCCGCAATCGTCAGAAAGATCTGTCAGCCACGACTGATACATCCGCTGCGCAACAAGCGGATCAAAGACAAGGCCTTCCTTCTTCCACACCGCCATCTGCGACGCGGCTTTCAGCAACGCCCCTTGTCTGGCGTCAACAGCTTCCAGGTCCGAGCGAAGATTGGCAATCTTCTGCTCCTTATCTTTGAATGGCTTAAACAGCCAGTCCGACAGACCCGCACTGCCGAAGTAGCCGATAATGACAACCAGCAGACCGATCGCCAGATATTTTTCGCGTGACTTCATATGCTTCGTACTTCGTGAGATCGTGTCAAATTGTCCCATGAGCGACGGTGTCTAACTTTGTCGCTCACGGGAGATATGAAGAAAGAGTGATTAAGATCGCGGTGGAGTTGCTGGATCCACTGCGGTCGTCTGGCTGGGGCGAGGAGTCTCTTTCTTCGGACTTGCCGCAACGGCTCGTCGTGAGGGAATATCGAGCTCAAGTTTGAATTCCACGGGATAGTCCCGGTCTTTCTTCGTCTCCTCATCAATCGGAGACGGCTTGACCCGCAGACCCTTCTGGTTGAGTTGCTCGAAGAACAACTCGACATCAATCCGTCTTTTCGCCACACCCGATGCCACCACGCGGGCACGGTATTCACCAGTCAGGGGAATAATCGAATAGCTCGTCAAGAACAGCTGACGCGTCCCTGGCAGCGTTGTCAGCAGTTCGGAAAAGTGATTCGACAGCTCGACCTGTTGAGAGACATGCTTATCAATCTTCCCGGCTGCAATTCCAATCGAATCACGTGCCTTGATGAACGAGTTCCCATCCGTAATCTGTGTTTGCAGGGTGCTGATCTCATCGTCGAGTTCAGCAAGTTTCGAGTTCCAGATCCACGTCCCCACTCCAATCACCAGCACAGCTGCAACGCCGCCGATGATTCCGTAGAGCATGCGTCGATCTTTCTTCGCAGCCGATTTGCGAGGCGAAAGAAAATCGACCTGCTCCTTATCAGCCGGAATCCCCTTGAGCCCCAGTAGCGCCAGTTTCCCGATCGCCGGCTGACTTTCCATCAGGCCTGCGTCGACTTTGCCTTTGAAAGCTTTCGTTGAAACCAGCTCGGAGTCGATGGCAGAAACCGGTGTGTCCAGTTTCTGAGCCAGTTCACTCACCAGGGTAGCAGCCTGTCCCCAGACGAAGACAGGAACTTCATCGCCGCTCGTATCGACGTTCATCAGCAGACGACGAACTTCTCCTGCCAGTTCCCCCACAGCCAGATCTGCCTGGCTGTTTCGTCGACGACAGCTCGCCGCTGAAATCCCATAACCATCATTCCAGACCGACTCGATCCGATGTTGATCCGCCCAGATCACCACGGCCTTCTTGATAAAGTCAGGCTTGGCTGCTGAGACCAGACACGAACTGACCAGAATTCGATCGATCGTTGCGCTGCACAAAGTCGCGACGGCCCTGATCTGCCCCAGAACATCCGACGGCAGGCTCGCAGCCATGACGATGCCCGGATGATTCGGCAGATAGTCAACCACAATCATTTCCGGAGCAGTCCCCAGCTGAGTCGCCATCTGAAACGGCACGACAATCGGGATCTCAGCCTCCGGTACTCCCGGCAATTCCAGTCGACGCATCATGACACGATCACGAGGCAGAATGACCGTCCAGTGGGAAACGCTCACCTGTTTAAGGGAAAGCTCGCGCGCCAGCCATTCACCCAGTTCGCGACTGCGACGAAGATCCCATAAATCGTCCGGCGCAACGAACTCGTGCACCTGCACGCCCATCACGTCCTCACCCGAACGCGAGACTTCCACGCAGGTCACGCGCGGCAAATCCCAGTCTATGAACAGTTCCTGCATGATCGCTTACTTATGGTCAGTGGATGGATCGTCGCACGCTGTCAGATCGACAACATGCGAATGCGTATCTTAGGGCTCAAGTTGTAGGGTGCTGGTGAGGCTTGGCGAACCGCACCAATTGTGCTTCGTGCACCAAAAATATGAATGAGAAAACAGGCTCTAACAAAACACACAAGCCAGGTTTGTCCGACCGCGCCCGAAGGCAGCCAGACAAACCTGGTTGGAATCCGTGTCGAATTTGAGGGTTGTGTCAGTTACTCAACGGACTCGTGGTGCTCGTATCGACCGTCTCCGGCTTGATGACGACGTCTTCATACGCCTTCCCGAGCATCGAGAGGTCGCGCATCCAGATCAACGACGGCTTTCCGCTCGATGCATCAATAATTGCTTCGACGCGAACACTTTGCGTTCCCTTCTCTGGATATCCGATGCTCTGCAATCGGAACGTTTTCGATCCGGTCGTGATGAATTGATCGAGCATTCTCATCTGCTCGACGTTCACGACCCCTTCGCCCATCAGTTCTCCGGTATATTTCCAGTCACCCTGTTTGGCGAGGATTGCATCGACCATCGTGGTCGTGATGTCAGGCAAGCCGGTCAGAACTTCGCGTGTCGCATAGTTCAGGTCGATCCGCCCCGCCAGACTCGCTTCATCCGTCAGGCTCAGCGTCGTATCGATATCTTCGAGCACGCTCAGATCAGTCGAGACCCAAGGACTGGTCAAAGTGACTTCCGCTTCGTTTTCTGTGTACTTGACAGAGGACTCAAAGAGTTCATAGATGCTTGCGATCTGAAACTTCGGCTGCTGTGTGGTATCAAGGGGATCAGTCGTGCCACTGCTATTGGTACTGTTCGAACTCCCGCTGCTGGCTGTCGTCTGAGACTGACCCGAGACATCGCGCGAGTTAATGACATTCACACCACTGGTACTGCTTGACCCGGTCACGGTATTCACGCCGCTGGAAGATCCGCCTCCCCCGCCACCACCAGTCCCGCCGCTTCCTGAACCGGTACTTGTACTGTTCGTCGTCGTTCCGCCACCCCCTCCGCTCTGGGCGGTACTGGTCCCCACTCCGCCACTATTGCTCCCTCCACCAGAAGAACTCCCACCGCCAGAGCCCGAACCCCCGCGACCACCGCCGCTCGATGAGCCTCCGCCGCCAGAACCACCCGAACTGCTGCCTCCACCGCTGGAACTCCCCCCACTGCCGCTGCTCCCACCAGATCCGCTCCCGCCACTGCCTCCCATGCCGGTTCCTCCATCGGTCCCGCCTTGCGCAGCAGCCGCTTGCACCGGTCCGTAAAGTCGATATGCGATGATGTATTTCACGACATCAGCGCTGAAGACACTGGCCAGATCTGTTTCCAGCTGAGCCAGGTCATCGGTGTTCAGATTGATTTTCGCGGTTCCATCCGAACGCAGGTTCGACTCCGCACTCCACAACGTCAGATAGTGGTCAAACCCATAACTGAGCGCACCATCTCCATTATCCGTCGGCCACCGCAGGTCACCATCATCTTCATTGATATCCAGAACGCGATTGTGATTGACGTCCTCGCCATACAGCAGATCCAGCGTCATGCCCGGAATGTTGAGCAGATCATCGAGACTCGACAGCGGCCCATTGCGAATCAGATAGCCTTCCTCGTCAGTCTCTGTTCCAAAGTCTCTCGCCTGCGCATCACTGTCCAGGTAATCCAGAATCGTATCCGCCAGCGTCTCCGTCATATTTGGGATCGCAATGAGAATCTCGCGCTGATCTTCTTCACTCAATTCCGACAACACGAGGGCATTGAGATTGATCTTCCCCCCTTCGCTGTCGAACCCGTAACGCAACGGCTGTCCCGTCACGATATCTTCACCGACGACAATGCTGAATGCCCCGACTGGCCCAGAGCCATCCGTTGACTTCACGCCCTGCTGCGCAAACAGCGCGATGTCATCATAGACCGACGTCACATCGAATTCCGGAGCCGCCATCATCGCCATCGCCACTTCGACGCCCGACTTCGCCCACAGCCTCGCCTGCGCCTCGCGAACCGCCAGACTCGCCGCCTCGCGCTCAAGCGCCATCTGATCCGCATACCGATAACAAACCAGCGTAACAAACGTCAGCACCGCCAACACCACAACCAGAATAAATCCCGGCCGAGTTTTTTGAACTTCTGAATTTGCTCTCGGAAACGAATCTCGTCTCATAACCCGCTCCCTCCGCTGCTGTCACTTCCCAAACCCGATGAACCGCTCGACGTCGATGAAGACGTCGAGCTGGTACTCGACGAACTCGCTTCTCTCACAAATCGACTCATCTCCACCACAAACACCCGCTTCAACACTTTGCCAGCACCTATGGTCGCCGTCTTATCATCAGTGACCCCTTCCGCACCCATCTCCAGCGTCATCTCGATACTCATCGGATAGGCTGCCATCAACGCAGAGTCCCAGTCTTCATACCAGTCGGTGCCGTCAAAATACCGAAACGTAATGCTGCGAACTTCCGGGACGGCTGTCAGTCGCACGTCTCCTGTGATGGTCTCGGTGGAATCGACTCCCATTTCCTGACGCAGAATCTTCAAGCTCGAATTGGCTGCATCGACTTGCACGATCCCCGACCCATCCCCCAGCGGATTCCAGACCACGACTCGTCGTCGCCGCGTCATCCCGGTCACGTCAGTAGTACTTGTGGAACTCGTTGTCACAGTGGCATCAAAAACCCGCTTCCACTGAGACTCCGTCATCACAGCATCGATTCGCATTTCCAGCCGATCCGGCGTCCCGACCATTTCCGACAGAGACGCCAGAACTTCCCCTTCTTGTTTCACGACGTTGTCGGTCGCTTGATCGTTGATCGTCGCGAGCTGATCGGTCAACTCCGTGTCTTCGCTACTTGTTTCCTCCACCGACAGCGGCACCAGATGCGATAGGTCCCACTCAAACTGCCGCATCAGATTCCGTCCCAGCTGCGACTGCACAATCGCATCACGACCCGCATTCTGAGTCCGTGAAACCAACAACAACGCCTGCAGCGTCGCCCCCAGAATCAAAGCCGACAACCCCGCCGCGAGCACAAGTTCGAGCAGAGTAAAACCCGATCGCCTCATGATCCGGATCCTCCCGTCAACGTATCGAGCGAATCCGTTTCCGTCGTCGTACTGGTTTCAGGAGGAATGTAAATCAAACGCGACAGTTCCACTTTTGCATTCTGTTTTCCAGTCGTGTTGACATGGAAAACGCGAACCAGACAGAAGTTCAACGGCAGACCAGAGGCATCCGGCTCCACGACAACTTCGTACGTCCAGAGTTGATCATCCGCAAAAGCAGTCTCGCCAACCGAAGCCATCTCGGTCACACCGCTGACGACTTCATCCAGGACCGATTCCGCTCTCACCAGCGCTTCCAGCTCCAGCGCCGCCCGCACTGCACCTTCATTCCCCACCGATATCAACGAACTCAAGACCGCAAAGCCACTCGCCAGAATCGAAACCGCAATTACCACCTCAAACAACGAAAGCCCCAGGCGAGCGGGAGGCGTAAACCCCCTGTGTCTTTGAACTCGCCAAAACCGCAATTTATTCCGCTGTGCTTTCATTCCCGCGCCGCCTCTTTCAACTCAGGCTTCGACAGCTTGCGGTTCTCATCGTACGGAACAACTTCGCCGCGCCCGATCACGCCGCGCAATTCAATCATCACCGGCCGGTTCCCCGGTGCCGTCAACGTGATGAGCGCATCGCCCGACGACCCGTCCGCTTCAAACGGAATCTCGGTCGACCAGCTCGCCTGCACCCAGGTCAAATCGACATCACCCAACTGCTTGGAATCGAGCGTCATCCAACTCGTCTCACCAGACAGCGTGATCCCTTCACCTAAGGTCGCAGACTTCGTGCCCGGCTCACCTTCGAGTCCCGCAATCAGCCCGGGAACACTGTTGGAATAACGCACCCACCAGTTCTTACCACTGGTGATCGCTTCCCGTCTGATATCGCCAAAAAACGTCAGCGTTGTGTTGACGGCATCTTCGGTCTTCTGACGCGAAAAGATCGCCATCGTCGCGGGGACGGAGACACTGATCAGGACCCCAATGACTGCAACCACGAGAATCAGTTCAAACAGCGTGAACCCGCGTCGAGACCCGACAAGCGGGGAACGCAACGTCTCCGCTCCCCTTCCCTCTCGACAAGGGAAGAGGCTCACGCCAAACATGAGCCTCTTGTCGAAATCGTGTCGATGCACTGCAGAACCTCAGGACGTCAATCAGGTTTGGACGGTCCAGTTAACGACATCATCACCGCCGCCCTGCTCGTCCTGCTTGTTAGGACCAGCAGACCAGATGGCAGGTTTGTCGGTATCAGATTTTGTGTTGGGGTACTCGTAAAACAGCGCCGTGCCCCAGGCATCCAGAGGCTTCGTTTCCAGCAACGGCTTGACAGCCTTGCCAGTCTCGTCAGCTTTCGCCATCAGCAGCGTGTAGACCTCATCGCCAGAACCCTGTGGATATTCGCCCGCATGATCAGCGGCGTACAGCTTAAGAGCCTGCTCAAGACCATGGATACTTGATTGAGTCGTCTTGATATTTGCCTTCTGTTGAGTCCCCAGCAGGTTCGGGACAACCATCGCTGCCAGAACACCAAGAATTGCCAGAACGATCAAAAGCTCCAGCAGAGAAAAACCGCGTCGAGCCGGGCGGACAACCGCATGTGATGAAAGACGTTTCATGTTGATAAACACCTATCTATACGAGACTTGAATTTGTTGTTTGACCACGATGGCACCGCCACATTGTAGGGGGCAGGCGAGGCTTTGCGAACCGCACCGTTTTGAATCATTATTTTACCGTATCGGAAGGATCCGTTACAGACGATTTCGACAAATGGTCAGTCTATTAAACCGCTGTCGAGCTCTGCAGAATCGGAAGCAGCAGGGCCGCCACAATAAACAGCACCACAACCGCCATCATCAGCAGCATGATCGGTTCGATCATCCGCACGACCAGCTCTAGCGACCGTTCCGTCCGGCGCTCGAGCGTATCAGCGATGTTGATCAGAACCGCTTCCAGGCGGTTGGAGTCTTCACCAACTGATATTAATTCAACAACCTCGGTCGGAAAATGTTTCGATTGAGCAAGAGGTTGTGCCAACGATTTTCCGGTAGAAACCCGTTCAGAAGCCGTCGCAATGGCTTCCTGCAGAATGATATTGCCCGTTGCGTCCTGACTGATCTTCATGGACCTGAGCAAGGGAACACCATTGTTAAGCAGCGTTCCCAGAACGCGACAAAATCTCGCAATCGCCAGATTCTTCATGATCGGACCAGGCCCGAACCGTGTCCCGCCCAGTTTCACCTCGAAAATCGACACCTGGGCAACCAGACGTTTCCCGAATTCTGAGTCGAGAAACTGCTTGATCCCGTAACCAATTCCCGCCACAACAAACAACAGCAGAAACCAGTACTTCTCCATGGTTTCGCTCATCGCCAGCATGACAACTGTCGCCGTCGGCAGCGCGCCGCGCTCTTTGAGTCGCTCGAAAATCGGCTCGAACTGTGGCACGACCGTGATCATCATCACGATGACCACCAGGATTCCGAATGTCAGCAGAAACATGGGGTAAATCATCGCCCCCATCACTTTGCTGCGCATTTCCGCCTGATGCTGCGTGAAGATCGCCAGACGTCGCAAAACGTCTTCCATAAAGCTGCCTTCCTCGCCCGCCTCAATCAGGCTGCAGGAAAGCTCGTTAAATGTTCGTGGATGTCGCTTCATCGCCTCTGTCAGCGTTCGACCGTTGGCAACCTGCCCGGAGATCGACGAAATCGCTTCCTTGAGCGCGGGATTATTCGACTGGTCCTCAATGATCTTGAGCGACCGCAGCAGCGGCACCCCTGCTCCCAATAGGTCCGAAAGCTGTGAATAGAATTGGCTTAACTGCGTCGAAGAAACCCGTTTCCCTCCGACCTGCATCGACATCTTCGAGCCACCCGCCGGCTTCACCTCCAGCGGAAACACCTTCTTGGCCTGCAGCTGCGCAATGGCTTCCTTCATGTCAGCGGCTGTCAACGTCCCCGTGACCGCCGTCCCCGACATCTCTCGTCCGGTATAAACGAATTCAGCCATATCTCATCTTCAACCGCAAAAACTGGAAATCATTCGAGTTATAAACACCACAGCCGTTCCCGGTGTCCGGCTAATTTCCAATTCTCAATCCCTAATTCCGGTACTACTCCGTCTTCGAAACCCGGAGCACTTCCTCAACGCTCGTAATCCCGTTGAGAACCCGCTGCCACCCGCATTCCCGCAGCGTCATCATGCCTGTCGTCAGCACATACTTGCGAAGCTCGACCGTACTTTTGCGCTGGACGGTCATCTCTTTCAAGATCGGGTCGTTGAGCATCAATTCGAACACACCAATCCGTCCGGAATACCCCGACTCCCGACACTCTCGACAACCGACAGGTTTATAGAACTCGACATCCGGATGTTTCGCCAGGATCTCTCGGAAGTCCGGCGGGAAGTCATCATGCTCACGGTCAACCGGTTTACGACAATGCTTGCATAGCTTTCGTACCAGACGTTGAGCGAGCACTCCTTCGACCGTACTCGCCACCAGGTACGACTCGATCTTCATATCGATCAGACGTGTGATTGCGCCCGGTGCATCGTTGGTGTGGAGCGTACTGAAAACAAGGTGACCCGTCAGTGACGCCTGAATCGCCGATTCGGCCGTCTCATGGTCCCGAATTTCCCCAATCAAAATGACATCCGGGTCGTGACGTAAAATACTTCTCAGACCCGCAGCAAACGTCAGCCCGACTTTATGGTGCACCTGAATCTGGCTCAGCCCCGGCGTCTGATATTCGACCGGGTCTTCGACAGTAATAATCTTGACTTCGGGTGACTGGATTTCTTTGAGCGCACTATACAGCGTCGTTGACTTACCAGACCCCGTCGGCCCTGTCACCAGGACGATCCCGTGTGGCAGATCGATCAACTGTCGGAACTTTTTATCCATATCGGGAGGCATGTTGACGTTCTTCAGATTAAAGACCATCCGGTCCTTATCCAGAAGACGCAGAACGATCCCTTCTCCGAAGACCATCGGGATGACCGAGACCCGTAAGTCAATCGCCTTGCCCGCGACTCGCAGATTGATCCGGCCGTCCTGAGGCAGACGCTTCTCGGCAATATTCAAACGTGACATGATTTTCAGACGGGTCACGATCGCCGATGCAAACTGGTTGATCTCCGATGGGACCGGCTGTATCTGCAGAATACCATCGACGCGGAAACGAATCGTCAGCCCGCGTTCAATCGGCTCAATGTGAACGTCGCTCGCCCTCTGCTCGACCGCTTCGATGAGCAGTTCATTCACGAGGCGAATCACGGAAGGGGCCTGAGCCGATTCCGCGAGCTCGCCCATCTCGTGGTCGAGCTTCTGCAGATATTCTGCGTCGTCTTCACTCTCCTGCTGACGCACCATCTCGTTGATCGTGTCGCCGCCGACCCCGAGGTGCTCCTTGATCCGGTCACTGATCTCACGCTGTCGAGCCAGTACAGGCTTGAGAGAAATGCCGCTCGCCGTGCTCAGCTCATCAACGACATCGAGCTCGAACGCGTCACTGATCGCGACCACGACATGTCCGTTCTCCCGATACAGAGGGAGCAGTTCATGTCGGAAAATCGTCTTTGTCGGAAAGCGGGTCAGGATGTCGCGATCAATGGTGATTTTGCGGAGGTCGATCACATCAAGGCCGAACTCATCACCCAGGCACTGGAGGACTTGGTCTTCCGTCAGCCAGCCCCGTTCCATGGCCGCTTTATCAAGTCGTGCGCCCACGCCAGACCCTTGCAGATCCTTGACCTGCTCGGCCGTCAATAGCCCGTCACGTACCAGTACACTTTCAAGCGCCATGATCATCGAGAAACCGTCAACTCCCCTGAATCTTCAAACGGACAAATTAAAATTGAACTCCGAAGCGGGATCATTAGCGACCCCCGCCACCTCGTCCACCGCCGCCAAAGCCCCCACCGCCGCGGCCGCCCGTACCTCCGCCACCGCGACCACCGAATCCGCCTCCACCGAAGCCACCGGTTCCGCCGCCACCGCGACCGAATCCGCCCTGGCCACCCTGGCCTCCAAATCCGCCACCCCCGCCTTGCATCATCTGACGGAATTGATCGCGTCGAGCAGCATCATCACCGCCACCGCTTGGAGCACCACCAGCATTGCGTCCGCCGGAAGAGGAAGAAGAGGACGAGACGTTCGAGCGAGTCGTTGAGACCTGAACCTTCGGCAGAAGAGCCCCCAGCGTCTGTTGCACAACTGCAGGATCTGAGTTCTCGAGCCCAATCACGCGAATCGTCCGTTTGGCATCGCGAGCCGATTCATCAAGGGCCGCGACCATCGTCTTGATCTGCTGGAACAACTGGTCATTGGCAGACACAACGATCTGACTGGTATTAGTATCCACAGCGATCGTCACCCGGTCTGCAAACAGAGCAGGCCCAGCCGCACGGCCACCGCCATTGTTATTTCCACCTTGTTGCTGAGGAGCCTCATACAGAGAATCGCGGAAACTCTCTTTCACGATGTCTGCCACCATCGCTGCATCCGCATAGTTGACCGGAATCATGCGCGGCAGACGTCCTGAAAGCTGTCCGGGATACTCGGAGACGTCCAGAATCTTCAGCAACTGCTCGACTTCGCTGACCATCGCAGCCGTCCCGGAAATAAACAGCGAGTTCGTCCGGTCATCAGGAATCACCTTCAGCGATGTCGCAGAAGACGTGGGCATTGTCGGGCTGAAGCTACTGCCACCGCGAGAGGATCCGCGTGACCCGTAGGATGAGTATCCACCATAGCCACTCGAGTAACCCGACAAGCTGCTCGAAACGGTATCAATCGACGCATTCGGGAAGAAGTCGCTCAGCATCGAAGCAACCGTTCCTGCTTCCGCCGCCTTCAGATAGAAGACAGTCCACTGCGTCTGATTGGCCGACTGGGAAGCCACATTCGCCAGCAGATCTTCCAACTCATCCAGAAGCGCTTCGTCACGCGAGCTGATCACCAGTTCGCCACCCACAACGGCGATCGAAATATCGGCTTTCTTCTCCTCGGTCGGAGCAGGCTGCGTCGACGGAGCAGATTGCTTTTCACTTTGCATCGAAGCCAGTTGAGCATTCACGACGGGCTTTTGTCCAAAGTGCGTCTGAAACTGGTCCACACTGGAACTCTGTGGAGCAGACGTCGTCGGACCTTCTGCAGGTGGTTGTACTTCTGGCTGACGTGTCGAAGAAGGGGTAATCACTCGGATCTTATTGTCATGCGAGCGGTTCCAGATCTGCTCGATCGTCTCCGCCATTTTCGCAGGATCTTGACCACTCAGTGGAATGCGACGAACCGGGCCGCGATTGCGATTCTGTTGAACCGTCTGTCCGGTTTCTCCCAGCTGCAGCAACATGGCTTTGACTTGCGCGACCTGATCAACGGTCCCACGAATCAACAGGCTGCGACCTTCTGGATCCGACTGGATCGCAGGAGCCTGACGCCCCTCGCTGGTAAACATGTTCGAGAGCACAACCGAAGCCGAATAAGCATCGACGCGGTTCAGCGGAATCACAGCCACCGACATTCCGCCACCCGAACTATCCAGCAGTCGAACGAGTTCCGCAGCTTCCTGTTGCTTCTCTTCCGTTCCAATAATGTGCAGGACATCCAGATCACCATCCTTATTGATAATAATCCCTGGGATCATCATCTGGACGGAATTCGCGACGACATCCATATCCCCGTTCTTCAGCGGGACGACTCGCACTTTGGGGACAGTTCGATTGGCATAGGCCGCGTTCTGATCATCATTGAGCGGGATATCCAGCTCTTCGATCGCCTGACGGACAATCAACAGTTCCACAGGCTTGGCAGAAACCAGCAGGGTATTTGTACGGTCATCAATCGTCACGCGAGCCAGATTGGTCGGACCAGAGGTCTGTTGTTGATTTTCATCTCCACCACCACCACGTCCACCACCAAACCGGCGCATCATATCTTCCCAGGGATTACCGCCGCGACGAGACGTCGGAGCAGATGGGCTCAACGACTTATCAACTCCCAGCAGCGAGCGAATAATCGGCTCGACCTGAGATGCTTGCACATACTTCAGCTTGAAGGCTTCCATGGCGTAGTCCCCCGAACCATTCGGCTTGGACTTATCCAGCAATTCTTTGATTCGCATCGCATTGCTGGCGGTCGCTGTGACAATCACCTGATTGGACTTCGATAGCGCCGTGACTTCGCCATGCTTGCCGATCATCTTCGTCAGGTCATCTTTGATCGATGATGCTTCCAGATCACCCGTTTCCAGCAGAACCCGAACGAACTCATTACGACCACGCAGCGGCAGTTCAGCGGCTGTCACGGTTGGTACAAGCGTAGCTGGAATTCCGTCGGCGATCTTGATGGCGACGAGGAATTTATCCCGCTGCACTAAGGCATAACCGCGTTGAATCAGATAGCCGTTCAGAACATCCAGCGCCTCGATCGGCGTGTACTGACGAGAATCGATGTAATTAAAGGTTCCCGGAGGAATGACATCCAGATCCAAAGTCAGTCCGGAGATCTTCGCAAACAGCATCAGCACATCGGCCCATTGGGCATTACGGAAATTGAACGACATCGTCTCAACCCCCTCAGCCGGGATCGACTTGAGCATCTCATCTGCAACTCCAAAATCAATCACCGCAGGCCCGCTGACAGCGACGACCGGCTTGTCTGCAAGCGCTGCTTCCAGTTCTTTGGCCAGATCGTCATCGTTTTTTGACGGCGTGGTTGTCGATGTCGTTGCGGTCGCTGGCTGTTGACCTCCTGGAGGAGGACCCAGCATTTCGTTCCACTTGTTTTTCTGGTCGTCACTCAGGACAGCCAGAATTTTGGTATCTGTTTCCGCCTGTAGTTTTTCACGTTCCTCGCGAGACATCCGAAACCCTCGACCACCGCCACTGCTTTCCTGCATGATGGCATTGATCTTGTCTTTCTGCTCCTGAGACAGATTCAACGCGGTTGCCTGATCTTCGTCGACAATCGCGCGTGTTCCACTACTGCGCAGCCCCAGCTCTTTCAATCGCTTGAACTGAGTCGGGTCCAATACTTTCTGGACTTCAGCTTCACCCTTTTTGGCTGTATCTCGACTAAGAACTCGGAACTCTTCTCGAGCAGCAGCTTTTTCGTCTTCCGACTCGCTGTTCATCTTTCCGAACAGATCGCGAAACTTCGCCACTGTCTCTTCGTCAGGAGTCAATGTTTCCCGCAAACCTTCCAGCTTCGCTTTCTGGTCGTCTGTCAACTTGAGTTCAGCGCTTTGCTCCTGATCCATCAGGACACGCATGATTCCGCCGCCGCCCATGCCTCCAAATCCACCACCCCCAAAACCGCCACGACCACCCCCACCGCCAAAACCGCCACGATCCCCACCCCGTCCACCACCCCCGGGTTGTGCCCAGGCATGAGTGCAGGTCAGAGCGATCAGACACAAAGCGATGGCAGGAAATATGTTAAGGCGATTCAGTGCGATCATGGTCTTTTTCCGGTCTCTGCGCAGGATAGGGCCATAGGGAGGCCTCTCTCTAAACACAGTGTCGGACAAAACGATTCGCGCAAAGACGTTTTTTTTCCCGCCCCTCCTACCTTCTCATGTCAAATGCCCCAACCCGCAAGCGTAAACCACACTGGAAGATATAAAAAATCACCGCTGCCTAGCGTCGCGAAAAGCCCTACACATGAAAAAAGCCGCCACACAACCTGTGCAGCGGCTTCAAATTCGATGACTGAAATGTCAAGAAATGACTAGTTGGCAGCGGCAGGCTCTGGTCCGAGCATCTCTTTCCACTTGGTCTTCTGGTCGTCCGTCAGCACAGCGGTTACTTTCTCTTCGAGCTCTTCACGCTGCTTGGCTCGCTCCTCACGAGACATCCGTTGGCCACCGCCGCCGCCCTGGCCGCGGTTCTCACGCATGATTTCGTTGATCTTCTCTTTCTGCTCGTCGGTCAATGCTAAGGCCTTGGCGTTTTCTTCCGTCGTGATCAGACGCACGCCACCGGCTCGCAGGGCTAGTTGTTTGACTCGCTTATATTGGGCTTCGTCAAGAATCTTAGCGACTCCTTCATCAGCTTTCTTTGCCATGTCTTCGGTCAGCTTTGCGACTTCTTTACGAATCTCTGCTCGCTCATCGTCAGAAGCATCGCGCATCTTGCCGAAGATCTCGGTCATCTTTTCCCGATCCGGGGCCAGCTCTTTGCCAAGTTCCTGCAGCTTCTCGACCTGCTCATCTGTGAGCTTCAGTTCGGCTCGTCGTTCTTCGTTCATCAGGATGGCAAGCACGCCACCGCCGCCCATGCCCCCCATCATCCCGCCACGACCTGCTCCGCGTCCGCCGCCAGGTGGCTGAGCCATTGTCGAAGCAGGTTCAAAGACAACTGCAATCGCCAGTAGCATTGCAAATGTCGTCACGCCAGTAAAAAACGCTTTTCGCATCATGGTCTCAATCCTTCAGTGTGTGGCAGGAAGCAATTTTTTGACCCACTCTAAACACGCAAATACGTCCATCGATTCGCGTAATCACTGAATTTTTATCCGTCGCGTGGTCTTAATAACCTGCATTGAGAGTCATGACGCGGTGCATTTCTTCCAGCGTCGTCTGACCAGCCAGCACTTTGCGACGAGCCGCCTGCTCCAGGGTCGTCATCCCGGCTTCTGCGGCCAGTTCTGTCAACTCGCGGCTGGATCGGCCATGGAGAATCCCTTCTCGAATTCTCGCATCGACCGGCATGACCTCGAACACGCCTGTCCGTCCGTAATACCCCGTGTAAAAATTCGAATCCGCTGGAATTCCTCTCGTCAGCCGATGCTCAGAGGCACGCTCAGGGTCCACCCCCAGCATCCGACAGGTAATCTCATCGGGCACATAGGTTTCACGCGACGATTCACATGTCTTTCTCAGCAGCCTTTGAGCAATAATGCAATTGAGGCTGTCCGCGATGAACATCGGCGGAATCTTGAAGTCTCGGAAAACGTCGATCGTCGCTGCACAGTCATGAGCGTGCATCGTGCTCAGAACCCGGATCCCCGTCAGCCCGGCTCGTGTCCCGATCTGAGCTGTCTCGGGATCGCGAATTTCGCCCACCATGATCACATCGGGGTCTTGACGCAATACTCCACGCAAGGCCTCAACAAACCCGGAATTCACCCTCGTATCAATCTGGATCTGGTTGACCCCTTTCATGCGACGCTCGACAGGATCTTCGATCGTCACCAGCGAACGTCCCGGCTGGTTGAGCAGTTCCATACAACTGTAGACCGTCGTACTTTTCCCGCTTCCTACCGGCCCGACACTCAGCATCATGCCGTAAGGGGCAGACACAAACTTCTTGACCGAATTGATCTGGTTTTCGTCGAAACCGAGATCTTCCAGGCGCGTATAGCGTGTCCCATCGGGAACCAGTCGCAGGACAAGTCGCTCGCCATGAATCGTCGGCCCACTGCCGACACGAATATCACGATGATTCTGAAAAGACTCCTTGGAAATATGACCATCCTGGGCCAGACGCTTTTCGGTGATGTCCATCCCTGCCATCAGTTTCAGGCGTGAAATGACATGCGATACCAGATCCGGTGTCAGCTGAAGAATGTCATGCAGCATCCCATCGACACGCAGCCGAATATGAAGCCCGTCTTCCCTGGGATCAAAGTGGATGTCTGTCGCGCCAATTTCAAAGGCCCGCTCCAGCAGCAGGTCGACCATCGATGCCGGCGAGACGACACCCATCAGACTGACCAGCTCATTCTGCAATGCTCGCTGTCGATACTCGCCGCCGTGGGTTTGTCGTTCGAATTGCATCGTTGTCGTTCTCCAGAAATCGTATCGGGCTTTGATGTGAGGGCTGAATTGCAAGGCTCGACCAGGGCAAACGTCGAACCGCTCAGAGTTCAACGATGTTGACCGAGAATATTTACCGATAAAGAAATGCGACTGACATCTCAATCACACTGACCAGCAGGCAGATCGCCGCGATGATGCGTGCCGTTGCCTTGCCTGTCGTCATCGCTGCGATGGCTGAAATGACAGCCACGCCAGATCCAGCAAACGCCATCATCAATGAGACGGATTTAGGAATCGTTGACAGCTTGAACATTGTAGCCAGCCCGACGCCTCCCAGAATCAATGACAGCACAGCCACCGTGATCAGAACAGCTGCGAAGATCGTTGAATTGTCGTTATCGTCATCATCAGAATCGACTTCAACCGCATGTTTCCCGTTGGCAGGACTTTCCTTGCCAATGACCAGCGCGCCTTGGGCGTTATACAGCGGATTGATTGTCACGCCAGAACGATTCGATCCTGCGACAAGCGGGCTGCTTCCGTTTCCGTTTGAAAAAGAATGCGCTCCGGTGACGGCAGGTGGCTTGACTTTGAGTTCTTTGTAAGCCGTCTCGACGTTCGGAGTGATTCGCCACACCTTGTCGAGGCCTGCCAGACTGATCACTTTCAGGACCATCGGGTGCGAGCACAAAACGACCATCTCGCCCGACTTCCCTTTGGTCGCCTTCCAGATGCGGACAATCAGTGCGACCACGGCACTGCCCATGTATGTCAGCGGCGAAAGATCAACCAGGACCGAGGGGGTCCGTGCTGTTTCCAGCTCGTTGAGGACGTTCTTGCCCAGATCATCGATATCTCCCCAGGGAGCATCAGACAGCGGAGGATTAAGCGTCAGCTGAATGAAATTGTCATACTTCTGAAAATCATAAGATGCAAGACGCTCGGACGTGGCCACCGTGACACCTTCTTTCGCTGTTCCAGGACGACGACGAACCTCCCCCGCAGATCCAATCCGGCCTAAGTCGCCCACTCAGCGCCGTTGAATCTCAAGAACGTCCAGACAACAGAGGCTTTGGAATTTCCCCGCTGTGCGTTCGCGATGTTCGTTCTCTCTATCCTCACGTCTTGTGTGAAGAGATTCAATTGTAACTACAGGGCTATTCACCAGAAATTCGCAGTCGCGATGTGGGAGCATAGGATTAGGCAACGAATAAATTTCCTGTGAGCTTTCTCCAAAGTTTGGGCGAATTGTCCCCTCCCACCCAATTTTCTCCTGAATGATCTTCCCATGTTTGTTCGAGAACTAGTAGAGTAAACCAACTCAGGTTGGTCGTTTCATGACTCGTATTCAAACGTCTGCCAGCCAGTCGGCACAGGCTGTCCCTTGGGATGGGGACTCGGTACGTTTCATTCCTGAGAAATCGAGGATCGGGCATTCCACGCCGGTCCTGTCGATGCGGAAGGAAACGCATTGTCACTGACTTCGTCTCATCACAATCTGCCCCCTGTCAGCGAGCATAACCGCTCTGCCGACACGCGATGGTGGTTTCGACTCAGCTTTCTCAAACGCATTCCCGCTTCCTGCGTTTATGTCACCTTGCTGACTCTGTTCGTCGTCCTGCTCTACGGCATCAACATGGACCGCCTCTCCGTTCGTGGAGAAGAATCGCGTCGCGGTCGAACGGCCTGGGAGATGATCGAGTACAAAGACTGGATCGTCCCTCGTCTGCAGGGCGAACCACGTCTGACTCGTCCCCCGTTGAGCTACTGGCTCATCGCCGCGACCATGGAAGCCACCGGCCAGACGGATGCGATTTCTGTCCGTCTCCCCAGTGTCCTCTCCGTGCTGGTGACCTCCCTGGCCCTCTACGCCTACATCACCTACCTTCTCAATCCGACCTCTGGTTTCCTCGCCGCCTTCGCGTTCATGACCCTCGGTCAGGTCCTCCAACTCGGCCGCTTAGGCGAATCCGAAGCCATCTTCACCGCCCTCATGGGCTCTGCCATCATAACCCTCCACCTCTCCCTACGCCCTGTTTTCTCCTCTCAACTTTCTACGAACTCCTCTCTCTTCCTCCCTCTCCTCTCCGGCTCCCTCGCCGCCCTCGCGATGCTCACCAAAGGCATCCAGTCCCCCGTCTACTACTTCGGCACAATGACGTTTTACCTCTTGTGGCGAGCGGGTGGGAGCAAAGAGGCCGCTCGCCGAGAAGATGAGAAAAAGGCCGATGCGGTAGTCTTCTCAGGAATCAACCCCCTGTCCCTTGTGCGATCTGCTGCCAAGATCAAAACGAGTACGACGAACGCCCCAGCTTTACATACTTACCTGTCAACTCTATTGAGTGCCTGGCGCCCCGTCGCCCTCATGTCTTTCGCCTTCGCCGCCACCTTCGCTGCCTGGCTAATCCCCTTCGCCATGCGCCTTGGCCCAGAAGGTCTCTACGACATCACCTTCGAAGAACTCGCCAAGCACGTGACCACCGTGACGACTTCCGAGTACATCAACCACCTCGTTCAGTTCCCCATCGAACTCTTCCTCGGCTGCCTTCTCCCCTGGTCGCTCCTGCTGCCAGCCTTCTTCGACAAAACATTCCGCACAACATTCTTCAACGACCCCTCGCCCGCCGCCTCGACTCGACGAGACATTGCCCTCTTCTCAACCATCGGCTTCCTTATCGCCCTCCCCACCGTCTGGATTCCCACCGACGGCAACACACGTTACCTCATGCCCGTTTACCCGCTGGTCGCCGTCCTCGCCTCGATCATCACGACCCATCTGCTCGCTCATCATCAGCTCAGCTATCTCTGGCGACGCTTCCTCCTGGTGCTGCCGATGTACATCGCCGCCGGTATCGCACTCGCCATCACGATGATGATTGTCAGTCCTGACGATCGACAGATCGTCTTCTCTCCATGGAATATCGGGCTCCTCTTACTATCACCTCTTGCCCTTTACATCCTTTGGCGAACCCGCCATTTGCTGACCGTTCAAACGCTCCACACCCAGATTCTCACGATGGCAGGCCTGCTCGTTCTCATCAGCCAAGGGCCAATGACCGACTTCCTCAACTACAAACGCCTCCAGGCTGACCACGAAGTCGCCGAGGCACGCGCCCGTATCCCCAAGTCCGAGAAACTCGTCAGTCTCGGCCTTATTCACCATCTCTTCAGCTTCTACTACGCCGAGCGCATCCCCATGGTGACGCTCCCCGATGACCCCGCGGAAATCCCCGCCGACTTCGAATACTTCTGCTTCCACCACAAAGGCGCCGACCAGCCCCTGCCGGAGTTCCCCTTCGATTACACCATCATCTCGACGGTCAACTGCGACCGGAAAGAGAAAGATCGTCCCTACGACCTCGTCATCGTCGCCAAGCGAGATGCCGAGCGACCTGAGGACATTCCCCTGCTGTCTCATAAGAACAGTGCCAAATGGCTTCACCCCGCCGCCTTCGACGATGAAGAGCCCGGGGTCGACCAGTTGGCAACCTCCCAGGACCCCCTAATCCACTGAGGATGCCGTCACAGATGACCACACGCAATAAAGCCTCCCCGCTTCTCTCCGTGTCCTCTGTGATCTCTGTGGCTGGTTCTTCTTTTCATGTCTTCGGGAGGCACTCATGATCGATATCGTTGCGAAATCCGGTCCGAAAGTTTTCATCCTCGATACCAATGTCATCCTGCACGATTCCTCGTGTATCCGTCGTTTCGAGGAGAACGACATTGTCATCCCGATCACCGTTCTCGAGGAGCTCGACAGCTTCAAAAAAGGCAACGACGACATCAACTTCCAGGCCCGCCAGTTCTTAAGAGGCCTCGACGAAATCACCGGCGACCTTCTCTCTGATGAAGGTGCCAGCCTCGGGCCGGGCATGGGCCACATCCGCATCGCTTTCGTCACCAATGACCACTCCCGCTTCCTCGACGAAGTCTTCCAGCAGGATTCCCCCGACCACCGCATCCTCCGCACCGCTCTCCACGTCAAACAGCTCGAAGAAACCGCCGCCGGCAAAAGCCAGCCACGCCCCGTCATCCTCATCACCAAAGACACCAATCTCCGCATGAAGGCCAAGGCCTTCCACCTCCACGCCCAGGATTACAACAACGACAAAGTCGAATCCTTCGAGAAACTCTATAAAGGCAAACGCCTAGTCGAAGGCATCCCCTCCGAAGTCGTCGACCAGTTCTTCGAAGGCTACGGCGAAGTCCCCGCAGAGCGCATCCCTCAAGTCGAGAAACCCAACCCCAACGAATACTTCATCCTGAGAAACGGCTCCAAGTCCGCGTTGACCGTTTACTCCCAGCAGTCGCACGCCTTCCGACGCGTCGAGAAATCCAGCGTCTACGGCATCACGCCTCGCAACGCCGAGCAAGCCTTCGCCTTCCGCGCCCTCCTTGACGACAACATCAAACTCGTCACCCTCTCCGGCAAAGCTGGCTCCGGCAAGACTCTCCTCGCCCTCGCTGCCGGTCTGGAATGCCGACAGAAGTACCGCCAGATCATGCTCGCCCGCCCCATCGTCGCCCTGAGTAACCGAGACCTCGGCTACCTCCCCGGCGACGTCGCCGCCAAGCTCGACCCCTACATGCAGCCCCTCTTCGATAACCTCTCCGTCATCAAGCATCAACTCAACCACAACGACGCCGCCCAGAAAATCCAGGAGATGCTCGACACCAACAAAATCGAAATCACCCCGCTCGCCTACATCCGCGGCCGCTCTCTCCAGCGCGTCTACTTCATCATCGACGAAGCCCAGAACCTCACGCCCCACGAAATCAAAACCATCATCACCCGCGCCGGCGAAGGGACCAAAATCATCTTCACCGGCGACATCCACCAGATCGACCACCCCTACCTCGACGCCCTCAGCAACGGCTTCAGCTACCTCATCAACCGCATGGTCGGCCAAAAACTCTACGCCCACATCTCCCTGGAAAAAGGCGAACGCAGCGAACTCGCCGAACTCGCCAGCGACCTCCTGTAACCCTCGGAAAAGGCGAGCGGGGAGCGTAAGCTCCCTGTCCCTTACGCTCCCTGCTACCAACACCTCTCCGAATACGCCCACCGCCACATTCCGTTGCTCACTCGCCTTTCCGTGGTGACTCGCGCATTCCGTATTTTCCCCCGTTTCCCATTTGCCCTCACGCCCAACTCGCCGTATCCTGTCGACTATATCAGCGTTCACCTCACCATCATGCTCTCCCGGACCAGGCATGCGAACTACGATTCTCTCCCTCGTATTC
>SXPC01000265.1 GCA_005778225.1 Planctomyces sp.
GAGGCAACGTGGTCTTTGCGCTCGATGAGAGCGGAGATGACCTCGGCGAGGGAGGTGGTGTTGTCGAGGTGTTCGAGTTCCTGGCGCCAGAAGGCGAGGTCGGCGGGTTTGGCGCCTTCTTCCTGCCAGTGTTTCATCATGCGGGCGACGGACTGGCTGGAGTTATAGAACTCGGAGCCAATGAGCGGCGGGAGGTCTTCGATGACGGTCGTGGCGTATTTGTCCCAGCTTTCCGACATGCGACGCAGGGTGGCGGAGGCGTGATCGGCGGCTTCCTTCTGGTCGTTCAGAATGCAGACACTGACGACGCGGTGAAGCATCTGGAAGATCTGCTCGATGACGTCCATGAGGACTTCGACGCGTGGATCGGGTATCGAGTCATCGCGCGAGGAGAAGAGTGGGAAGTGACCCTGGAAGCCGAGGATGTTCCATGGGTCGACGAAGGCGCCGCATTGGATGCCACGGTTGATGAGGTCTTCGATCTCGCTGACGAGTTCTGTGACCGTATTTGCTTGAGTGGTGTTCTTGTCAGACGTGCTGCCATCGGGGTGATCGAGTTTGTAATGGACCTGGCGGATGCGGCAGCGGACTTCGGTCTCGAAGCGGATGGAGAGTGCGGGGATCTCGGCGGCTTGTTCTCGACTGGCTTCGGTGTAGCCGGCACGGGCGTACAAGACAGCCAGAGAGCGACTCATGAGCTGCTGGGCACCGTAACGCGAGAGAACGCGGTTGAGGTGCTGACGGACGTGGCCGAAGGGTTGTCTGGTTGATTCGAGATGCTTGAGAAGGCGGTCTTTGCGGGCGCCGTCGGTCGTTTCGAGGAGGCGGTGATAGAACTCGTCGCGCTGACGGGCGACCATCGGGAGGAGGTTGGTCAGCGAGATGGTGGAGTGGTGCGTCGAGGGGCCTGAACCGCTGATGGCGGAGGCCATGAGGATGGTGCCGCAGAGGGCTGCGGAGGCGTCGAAGTAGGCTTCTTCTTCGTCAACAATCCCCTTCTGGGAGTTGAGCCAATCGAGGAGTGCATCGACGACGATCTTGCGGACGATGAAGCGATGGTAGTAATGATCGCCGCCGACTTGGGAGGGATCCCATTCGCCGAACAGATAGTTGGTGCGACGGTAGACGGGGTGAGCGTGGTCGTACGCCCTGCAGTCGAGGGCGAGCTCGTGGAGTTCGTTCAGATCAAAGTGAGCCCGCTGGATGATGTCTGCAGGAGCACGGCCGAAGAAGGCGAGCGTGTTGCCGATCAGTTTTTCGTACGGGCCGTGGGCCATGCCACTGCCGGAGAAGTAGAGGGGGATGGGGCGGAATTTTTCGTGAGCGTAGGGCTGGTGTTGCGTCTGGTTTTCGAGAACGGCGAGGGGGCGGTAGCCGATGTAATCGTTGAGCTCATCGATCGCGGTGCGGGTGAGTTCCTGCGGGTTGCTCCAGAGGGAGGGATGCCGCAGCGTGGCTTCGAACATGACGGCGAGCAGGTAAGGCTGGTCGAAGTCTTCGGGTTTGAGGTGGAACAGCAGGTCACGGTGGTAGTGCTGATAGCCGGGGAAGAGGTGATTGATCGTCAGGTCAAGAACCTGGCGTGCCTGGGCGGAATTGGAGAATGCGGTATTGCTGGCGGACAGATCGGCGAGATGCTCCTCGCTCGTCTTCCCGAACAGGCCACTGATGTCGGGCGAGCTGGTGCGGTGGTCGCGGTAGAAATCGTTGATTGCCGATCGAAACTGAGGATCTGGCGAGCCCTGAGAGAAGTTCAGATAGCCCAGTATCCGTCGGAAGAGATCGTGTACGCCTTGAGTCATGTGCAAATTCTATGTTTGAAACGTTGCCGTTTCTCGGCCCTATCAATCCATTTGTCGATCCGGCTGATCAGTCTGCCAACGCCAATAGGCGACCGAGATCCTCTCGAGAGAACCTATGGTGTTGGTGTACATCTGGTTGCGTTGAGGATCGCCATGATTTGTGACGTATTCCCGACGCGACTGAAAGACATACCGTGGCCTGATCGGCCAGAGATCAGCATATCTTAGCAGACGGGAGCGGGACAACCATAGCGAGTGAATGCAATCCTTGGATGCATCAGTGTTTGTTTAAGTGTTCTATGTCTGGCATGGTTTGCGATCGATCCAGAACAATAGGAGTCACGTCGGGAGTGGGGTTATGCCGAATATATCAGTCAGGGAAGCTCTGCGGACGCGGCATGCGCGGTCGGGAGTCTCCCAGATTCCCCGTTTTCAACCACGGATTGGTTTATGTCGACATCTGCACAGAATACCGGGAAAACACTCTCTTCGAAGATCATGGGCGTGGTGACGTCTGCGGGCTTCATGGGAGTGATGCTCAACATTGCGTTTTTTGCTGCGGTGCCTTATTCGCCGTGGCAGAGAGAGTTTCTGATCCGCTACTGCTGCGGTCACCCGATCAACATCAGCTCACAGATCCTGTTTTTCTTCGGGATGGCGATCTATCTCAATAAACTGATCGGCCTGCGAAGAGAGCGGGCGGCAGTCAAAGAGCTGGGTTCAGAGCTGAGCCACGTCTCGTCGATCGATGGGAATGAAGCCTGGGTGGGAGCATTTGCAGTCGGGCATCGGGGGACGTATGCGGCGGAGAGACTTCAGGATGCGGTGTCGTTTCGGCGTCATAACAGTGACGGAGACATGCGGGATCATTTGAAGTATCTGGCGGAACTGGCGCTTGAGAAGCTGGGGCAGAGTTATCAGTTTGCTCAGACGATCATCTGGGCGATTCCGATTCTGGGGTTCCTGGGGACCGTTCTGGGGATCACGATCGCGATTGCGAACGTCACGCCGGATCAGCTGGAGTCGCATATTTCGGAAATTACGGCGGGGCTGGGAGTCGCGTTTGATACGACGGCTCAGGCGTTGCTGTTGAGTCTGGTGCTGGTGTTTTCTTCTTTGATGGTTCGCAAGAAAGAGTCCTCAGTCCTTGATGCGATTGAGAGCATAGGGATGCAGTGGCTGCCCGGTCTGCTGAAGACGCCTGAGCCGATGTCGCTGCAGCAAGCCGAGACGCAAGTGGCCCAAGAGCTGGTGCAACAGTCGCATGATCTGCTGGCGTTTCATCAGAAGACCTGGCATGACACACTGCGGGATTCGAGAGATCGATTTGAGCATACGCTCGCGATGCAGTCGCAGCAGCTGGAAGCGTCGTTGACGAGTGCGGGGGTGGAAACGATCTCTGAGCAGGCTCGTCTGATGCATCAGTTCCGGATGGAGACGATCGCGCAGATTCAGCAGTTCCAGGAAGCGTCGTTCACGCAGATGATGCAGATGCGAACGTCGTTCCAGGAGCAGGTCGACGAGCTCAAACAGATTGCACAGCTGTATGCCAGCCTGCATGGTCAGCATGGTCAGTTGAAGGTGCTGCAGGAAAGCCTCGACCACAATCTGCAGATGGTTCAGCAGACAGATACGTTCCAGGAGACGCTGGAGACGCTGTCGGCGGCTGTGCAGTTGCTGGGGACGCGGGTGCGGCATGCGGCGTAGGGAAGAGCGTAATTCGTAGTTCGGAATTCGTAATTCGTCGGGAGAAGAAGGGGCATCAATTCGGGGACGCGGAACGGTTCATTTCTCGTTCCGATTTCCTCAACGAAGCCACTTGGTTGAAATAGGTTTCTAACGAAATAACTTTTTCGTATGAGTCGAAGTTCGCAGCAACAGATTGAAGTGAGTTTGTTTCCTTTTCTAGCCGTGCTGATGTGCGTGCTGGGGGCGCTCATTTTTTTGCT
Source organism: Planctomyces sp. (assembly GCA_005778225.1). GTDB lineage: Bacteria > Planctomycetota > Planctomycetia > Planctomycetales > Planctomycetaceae > SXPC01. The sequence goes on from SXPC01000265.1 coordinate 3,752, forward strand.
GTTGGTTGTGACGCGGATGATTCGTGAGGATGTTTACGCGGCTGAGTCGAAAAGTGCGGTTGAGGAGAGGGTTCAGGTCGCTGTGCCGGAGGTGACTGCCCTGCTCGTCCCGGTGGAGCCGGTGGCTGAAGTGCCTGTTATTGAGTTGCCTGCGGCGCTGGCGGAGTTGAGTTTTCCGTCGGTAGATTTATCTGTGCTGGAGCAGCAGGTTGCGGAGCTCAAGCAGCAGATTGTGAGTGGGCAGGCGAGACTGGACGCGAATGCGGCTCTGCTGACGGATGTGAATTCGCGGCTGGTCAGTCAACAGCAGATGGTTGGTGTGCGTCAATCGCAGCTGGAGGAGGCGACGCGACAGCAGTCATCGTCTCAGCAGTCGGCGAAGTCGCTGGCGATGACGGGGGAAGAGTCACGTCGGAAGCTGGTTGAGGCGCAGTCGAGGCTGGAATCGATCGCTGCGGAGAAGGCGGCTTTAGAACAGGAGCGGACTGCGTTGCTGCAGAGTTTGACGCAGTCGAGTGAGAAGCTGGCTCAGACACAGGCTCAGGCGGAGAAGATTGCAACGGCTCTGGATGAGAAGCAGAAGGCGATCAAGTCGGCGATGGAGGGGTATCAGATTGTGCCCGTCGATTCGAAGACGGGGACGTCGCGCTATCCGATTCTGATTGAGTGTTCGCGGGATGGGCTGCAGTTCCGGCCGGAAGGTTTGACGCTGGGGCCGGTGGATATGAAGGGGTTTACGTCGGGGTTCAATCCGTTGCTGGCGGGGACGAAGGCGCTCATGTCGTATTGGGAAGGACAGATTCAGTCGGGGGGACAGCGACCTTATATTCTGCTGATTGTGCGGCCATCGGGGATTGAATCCTTCTATGCGGCTCGGAAGTATCTGCATCCTCTCGAAACAGAGATGGGGTATGAGCTGATCAGCGACAATGTGCCGATCGCCGTGCCGCCGTTGAATGAAGAGGCGAAGAAGGTCCTGGAGAAGGCGGTTGCGGAATCGTTGGCGGCGCGGAATCGACTGGCGGAGAATGTGACGTCGTCGTCACGAGGGGGTTTCCCGGAAATGGTGTCGAAGGGGGATAGCGCCTTCCGTGGTGGAAGCCCATCAATGGGTGGGATGCCGGAGTCTGGTTCACCGATGCGAGGTGGTGCTCAAGGGGGGCAGAAGGGACGGGGGAATAGTGAGAGTGAGATGGCGGCTGATCCGAAGGCGGGGCATTTCGATGCGACGAGCAATCCTGCAGCGACGGATGAGTCACGAGAGAATAACTCGAGTCGGCCTGACTTCACGGTGAGTTCGCCGAACTCGGTCCGCGGGGTGGCGCCGAAGAATCAAGAGGAGTCGCCGACGATCCGGTCTGGTGCGACGGCTTCTCAGGCGATGACCTGGGAGCAGGTCGCCAAGGATGCGAGTTCGGCGGAGGGTTCGGACTCGGCGCCGGAGTCGGTGACACGTCTGCTGGCGAAGGGGGCGATGACGAATCGTGCGGGGCAGATCGGGATTGAGAAACGAGTGGCGGTCAGTCTTGATGCCGAGCAGATGCAGTTCGGCGATGGTCGACCTGTGTCGCTGGTGAATATTCAGTCGTCCGAGCAGTTCCGAAAGATTTTCTGGGGGATGCTGGAGGCGGAAGTCGCGAGCTGGAAGTCGCCGCCGCAGGGGTTTTATTGGACGCCTTCGATCAAGTTTTATGTCAGCCCGGGGGGGAATCGGCATTACACGCGCATCGAGACGTCGCTGAAGACCTTGCGGATTCCGATTACTGTAGAGCAGACACTGGAGGCGAGATCGAGTGTCGCGTCGCCGGATCTGGATCAGGCGTTTCGATAACGAAGAGATTTACCACAGAGAACACAGAGGAACACAGGGTTTCACAGAGAAGAATGGGCAGGAGTCGGGGGTTTTCCCTGTGTGGTTCTGTCCTTTGTGATCTGTATGGTGATCAATCAGGCGAAGTTTTATGTCACGACGAGCACAACCTGGTGAGATGGAATTTGGGTCTGACTCGTTTCTCGACATTGTCGCGAATCTGGTTGGAGTGTTGATCATTTTGATTGTGATCATGGGGATTCGTGTGGGGGCGCAGGCGCGGGAGAATGCGCGACGTCAGCGGGAAGAGTCGGCTGCCATGGTTGCAGTGGTTGTGGAGGAGAAGCCCGTGGTGCCGACGGTGGTCAGTCCTCCGGTTCCGGCTGGGCCGACGCTGGAGGATCTTGCGCAGCGTCAGCAGCAGAATGCGAGGGTGGAGCAGGCGAATCTGTCTCGTCGTCAGCAGTATGATCTGCAGCAGCAAAAGCAGATGGCGCTTCAGGCGGAACTGCAGCATTATCAGCAATCTTTGCAGCAGATTGCTGTCATGGATCAGCAGGTGCAGACACAGATGTCGGCAGCGCAGTCGGCACTCGTAGAGACGAGGCAGGCTTTGCAGCAGTTGGATGAGAGTCTGTCTGAGTTGCAGCGTCGAGAGGATGAGTTGTCGGGGAAAGTCGCGTTTGGACAAGGAAAGCTGAAGGAACTCGATGCAACGACGAAAGCGGTCTTTTCGAAACTGCTGAGTGAGCAGTCGCAAACGGAAGCGATCAAAGCGGAGATCGCGCGTCTGTCGGTTCAGCAGGATCAGATCCGAGGGGAGATCGAGGAGCAGTTTGCGGCGGCACAGTCACATTTAGCAGTGCTGCAGAAGATTGGCGAGACGCCGCCGGCGATGAAGCAGATCACTCACCAGATGACATCGATGGGGGCGATCGTGGTGAAAGAGGAGGCACACTTCCGGCTGCTCAATGGGCGGATTTCGTACGTGCCGGTGCTGGAACTGGTGGAACTCGTCAAGAAGGACATGGAGCAGAATAAAGACAAGCTGCTTAAAGGCGAGGCGACTTATGGAACCGTCGGGCCGATCAATGGTTACTCGCTGAGGTACAAGGCATCCAAGCAGGAGATCTCGGTGGTGGATGAGTTACGGATGGGGGGCGGGATGGTGCGGATTGGTGTGAACTACTGGGAGGTGTTCGATGCGGGCGTCGATGAATCAGAGCCGTATGAGATTGCGAAGATGCCCAATTCGATGTTCATTGATCGCGTGCGGGCGATGAATCCGAATGAGAAGAGTGTGACGATGTGGGTTTATCCGGACAGCTATGATCTGTACCAGCAGTTGCGCGGGACGGTTGAGAAAGCGGGGCTGACGGTGGCTGCCCGGCCGCTGCCGGCGGGGATTCCGATTGCGGGGTCGCCGACGGGGTCGAAGTCTTTGTCGCAGTAATGAGGCGGGAGGAAGAGGAGACTGGAACGCAGAGGTCGCGGAGTTATGAAGCGATACCCACTGGTAATTCTGCCAACAGCTTTGGGGCAAGTTGCTTTGTCAGCTTTTCGGCTTGAATTTCTCGTCGTCTTGCAAATTGTTGAATTGTTTTTGATTCTGAAAGGACGACTTGTTTGGACAAATGGAACAGATAGATGGATGTGGCAAAAGTGATTATCAACACGAGGCATGCGATTGGTTGATTGAAACCATAGATGATGGCAATGGTGATGACGATCAGAGGTTTGTATCCAGCTCTGCGCGTCATTAAAAAATAGCCGATTGACTCAGACGCATTTTCGAGATCACTCATTTCCAGAAGTTGGCCGCGTCGTAAAAGAAGAGTCCAGGTCAGATGTGCCAACGAGCCGCTCAATGCGCCAATTGCAAACATTGGTGCCCTTCCCAAAATTTGGTTAGGCATCAGGGAAAATAGATGAATCATAAGAACAAAAGTGATTAGAAAAACAACGAAGCTGCAAATCCAGGGAATCGTGTAAGCCCAGGCGCGATCGGAAGATGCATGAGAGCCTAACTCATGATCAATCTGGATCGCGAACCGTGCTTGCTCGCCGTAATAGCTTGTCGTCAGCAAGACACTCGGGATTGGCCGTGCGTATTTCATGTGCACATCATTGCTAAGCAATCCTGGACTGAGGTGAAGAGAGCTTGAGTCGATCCGATATGTTACACCCATTGATTTCAGAGTCAGTTTTCCAGAGAGAAAATAAAGCTTGTTGGTCGAAAACCAGGCGTGGCCGAGGATCGTTATACAGAAGCACCATTGCGCGATCAGGTGAACGAAGACCAATATTCCAGCCACTAATCCCCAGTCTCGGAGGTCGAAAAGGAGGATCAATACGATCGATAGACCGAGGGAAATCAGAAACGGCTTTCCAAATAATGCGAGCAGTAAGCGAGGCCAATGAACATTCTCCCAATACGAGACTCGGCTGATCAGATGACCGATCGGCTGTTTGTCTTTCAAGAAGATGGACATTGGCTTGACCTAACCTGGCGTGATGCTTTTCCAATATACTGTGAACGTTGCGTGGTTGTGCAAAGATCATTTGCGGCAGATTAGCTTTCAGAGAAAATGTGTTAAGCGGAGTGTAGCCATCTTGTGAATCTGCTGTCATTTGGAATCCTCGGCGAGCCATTTTTCTTTTTTATCGGGTTGTTAGAATTGTGTGATGGAACAATCTGCTGTTGAAACTGTGAGAGCGTTGGAGTCGTCGCGGCATGATGTCGGGGTGTATCGGAATGCGTATTGGCGGACGCTGCAGTTTGCGTTGCAGAATGTTTTTGCGCTGTGGTTGAATTATCGGGCCTACAAGATTGAGAATTTGCCGAAGTCGGGGGGCGGGTTGGTGGTGGCGAATCACCAGTCGTATCTGGACCCGCTGCTGGTGGGGCTGCCGTTGACGCGGCCGGTCAGTTTTCTGGCGCGGGACTCGTTATTCAAGGTGCCGGTGATCGGGTGGATTTTGCGCAATACTTATGTGATGCCGATCAATCGCGAGGCGGCGAGTACGGCGAGCTTGCGTGAGTGTTTGAAGCGGATGGAAGAGGGGTATCTGGTGGGGATGTTTCCCGAAGGGACCCGCTCGCTGGATGGGACGATCGGGGAACTCAAGCCGGGGTTTCTGGCGTTGGTTCGACGATCGAACCTGCCGGTGTATCCGGTAGGGATTGCGGGGGCGTATGAGGCGTTTCCGAAGGGGGCTTGGTTTATCAGGCCTAAGCCTGTGCGCGTGGTTTATGGGGAGCCGATCACGCGTGAGGAGTTGGCGCCGTATCTGGAGAAGGGGCGGGAGGCGGAGTGCATGGAGCTTATTCGTGGGCGGTTGGAGCGGTGTTTTGTTGAGGCGAAACAGCAGCTGGGAGAGTGAGTAATGTCGCAGGGAAGATTTGAAGAGCTCGACGTGAATCTGAAAACGTGGATCGAGTTTCAGATCAACGAAGGAAGTCAGATGCTGCGGAATCTGGCGGGTGAGGATGAGGAGGCATCGATTCTGCTTGGGTTGCTTGATGAAGCATTTTCAAATGCGCTCGGACAAGAATGGGACGAGGAAATGGTGACGACCATTCTCAACTGTATTGGTGTGAATTTTGGCCAATATCTGGTTGATCGTGTGGGGTTTGAATGGTGGATTGTCGAGGATGAATATGGTCGCGACCTGGCGGTGGTCGCGTGTCGAGGGAGAGGTGATGTTACGGTTTATCCTATTGATTTCATTGCGAAGCGCTGGGATCGGAAAGAAGATTATTTTCTGGAGGATGCGTTTAGGAAGATCGTGACTACCGTGGAGAAGGTGAAGAGTGAGTGGCGAGAGAGGGAATAAAAAAAGGGAGCGATTGCTCCCTTTTTACTCGGTATGTCGGAGAGATTATTCGCGGACGTATTTGCGGAAGAGGTCGAGCAGTTGGTGGGTGATGGGGCCGGGTTTGCCGGTGCCGATTTGGCGGCCGTCGACTTTGGTGACGGGGATGACTTCGGCGGCGGAGCCGGTGAGGAAGCATTCGTCAGCGATGTAGACATCGTGACGGGTCATGGTGACTTCTTCGAAGGGGATGTTGGCCTTCTTCGCCAGATGAATGACGGCGTTGCGGGTGATGCCTTCGAGGATGCCGGAGTCTTTGGAGGGGGTCGTCAGCTTGCCGTTTTTGACCAGGAAGATGTTGTCGCCGGTGCATTCCGCGACGTCACCTTTGTGGTTCATCATAATGGCTTCTTCCTTGCCCTGATCGGTGGCTTCGATCTTGGCGAGGATGTTGTTGAGATAATTGAGCGATTTAACTCGTGGCGAGAGGGCCTGCGGGTGGTTGCGGATTGTCGAGGCGGTGACAATCTCCATGCCGTTTTCGTACAATTCCTGCGGATACATTTTGATCTGGTCAGCGATGATGATGACCTGAGGGTTGGACGTCCTGCGGATATCGAGGCCGAGCCCCCCTGCCCCACGAGTGACGACGAGTCGGATGTAACCATCGGTCAGGCCGTTGGCAGCGACGGTTTCGTTGGTGGCGTTGATCATTTCTTCCGGCGTCATCGGGATGACGAGACGGATGGCTTTGGCGGATTCGTAGAGGCGGTCGATGTGCTCTTTGAGGAGGAAGACCTTCTTGCTGTAAATTCTCAGTCCCTCGAAGATACCGTCTCCGTATAGCAGGCCGTGATCAAAGACGCTGACCATGGCTTGTTCTTCGGGGACGAGCTTGTTGTTGAGGTAAATGAGTTTGGGCATGAGAGCGAGTTTTCACCACAGAGGACACAGGGTTACACAGAGAAGACAATGTTGAATTTAGCGGATCGAGTTTACTCCGCCTAGTATTAGAGAGAAGACATTCAACACATCC
>SXPC01000266.1 GCA_005778225.1 Planctomyces sp.
ATGCTCGAGCTGACCTTTGGCGCGCGTCAGATCCGACTTCTGAGCTTCGAGAAGCGAGGTCTGCTCTTCGAGCTGCGAATTGGTCTGCTCAAGCTCCGCCTGCTGCAACTCGAGACGGGATTGTGTCTCCTTGAGCGCCCGACTCTGCTCTTCGAGTTCCTCGTTGGAGACCCGGAGTTCTTCGGACTGAGCCTGGAGTTCCTCGGATTGGCGTTGGGTTTCTTCGAGGAGTTCCTGTTGACGCATCAGGTAGCGAGAGGACTTGACCGCGACGCCGATCTGGTAGGTCGCCAGGTTGATGAACTCCTGATCGGAATCATGCGGCTTTCGGTTGAAGGCGAGCTCGAAGACCGAGATGACCATGCCATCGACGGTCACCGGCGAGATGACGAGGTGAGTCGGAACGGATTGCCCCAGAGAGGAGCCGAAGAACATGTAACCTGTGGGAACATTGTCAACAACATGAGTGCGCTGATCACGGGCGGCTTGTCCGATCAGACCTTCACCGGCTCGAAACTGCCGCGGTGTCTCGACACCGGAGGGGAGTGCATAAGTCGCCATGCGACGGTACTCTGCCCCGTCGAGAACATAAAACGTCCCTGCTTGAGCATTGATGTATTCGCCGAGAAAGTTCAGGATGTTTTCACCCAGGAGCTCGAGTCGCTGTTCACCCGACATTTTCGAGCCAAGTTTTGCCAGACCGGTTTGCAGCCAGTTGTATTGCGCCTGCACCAGCTTGTTTTTCACGGAGTGATAAGAAATGGCTGCGACCATCCAGATCACGATGGCCCCAATCACGCGGTTGGTTGCAGCAATCCCGGGATCGATTTTTGGGGGGCTGGCGAAGAAGCCAATGATGAGCAAAATCGTCGTCACGGCTGCGATACGGAACACCGTCGTCGGCTGCCAGAGAAACAGTGTCAGCGAAATAGGAAGAAGATAAATCAACCAGTCGGAAAATCCCAAGGGAGAGACCAGATCCCCGACAAAAACGAGGATCATGGAAAGGAAGATGGCAACGTAGAGAACCGGAGATGTTTTTTGCTCGAAGCGCGTCATCGAAGCCCAGTATTTAGGAATCTGTCGTTGAGATCGGAGTCGGTTCACACAACGAACCCTGCCTGGTGAACAATACGATCTGGATTGATTGTTCGATCGATTGATAGCGGCCGAATCATACTGGTGGACTGCGCGCGAGTTCAAGTCAATTCGCGGTCCACTTCACTTAATCAGGAGAAGTGCGCAGGGTGAAATAAGATAAGGAGATCTGTCAAAAAGCAATGACAGATTTCAGCTGGGAAAAGTCCTAGCCAGGTGTCGCGCGGAAGCGGCTCCATTCGAGATTGAGTTTACGCATTCTGGCACGCAGGGTGTGAGGGTTGATGCCGAGGATGGCGGCGGCTCCTTTGCGCCCTTCGATGCGGCCTTCGGTGATCTGGAGGACTTTTTCGATGTGGGCTTTCATGGCGTCATCGAGTGTCAGGATGTGTCCGGGATCGACGGAGATGACGTCACGGGAATTGTTCAATTGGCGTGAATCGTAACCGGTTGTGAAAACAGGTTTGGTCGCCGTGCGGACAGGCTGGTTGATCCCGAGTGACTTCCCGATCTCAAGAGAACGCCCTTCTCCGAGAATTGCGGCGCGATCGATGACCGCCCCGAGTTCGCGAATATTGCCCGGCCAGGTGTAAGACTGGAGTTGGAGGATGTCGGAATCGGCAGGTTTCACGGGAGCAAGACCGAAGCGAACCGAGGCACGCGAGGCGAAATGTTCGGCGAGCGCAGGGATGTCGCCCAGACGTTCGCGCAGCGGGGGAATCAGGATCGGGAAGACCGCCAAGCGGTACCAGAGGTCTTCGCGGAACTGGTGGTCAGCGACCATCGTCGACAGGTCACGGTGAGTCGCGGCGATGATGCGGACCTTGACGTGAATCGGATTGGCACCTCCGACCCGCTCGACGAAGCCGTCCTGGAGAACACGGAGGAAGCGAACCTGCGCTTCGAGGGGAAGTTCGCCGATTTCGTCGAGGAATAAAGTACCGCCGTCAGCTCGTTCGAACCAACCCTGGCGGGTCTGATCGGCACCGGTGAAACTGCCTTTCTCGTGGCCGAAGAGTTGGGAGTCGATGAGTTCACGAGGGATCGCACCGCAGTTGACCCGTATAAAGGGGCCATCGTGACGGTCACTACGATTGTGGACGGCACGGGCGATGACTTCTTTACCAGTGCCGGTTTCGCCGAGGAGCAAGACGGGAACATCCGAGGTCGCGACGAGGGAGACTCGCTCCATGACGGGGCGCAAGCCCTGGTGTTCACCAACGATGCCATCGGAGATTTCGGTGCGACCCAGGCGACGAAGCAAAGCGCCTTTGTCGGCTTCCGCTGCTTGACGGAGGGCGGCGATTTCCTCGACGCGGGTGTCATTGGCGAGGGCAGTGGCGAACGGTTCGATCAGCTTTTCAGCGAGGGATTCCTCAGAGTCGCTGAAAGAGAGGCCATGGGAGGCAACGAGCAGGAGAACGCCGAGAGGCTGGTTGTCTGTCAGCAGCGGAATCGCCAGGACGTCGGCTTTGATGTGTTCGGGGAGGATCAGCCCGAGATGGCCAGTGAGGCGTTTACCTCGTCGAAGAACTCTGCCATTTGCGATCCAGCGGGCGAGTTGCGCGGTGTCGTCCACCGAAAGGGATTGGCGATCTTCGGTGGCGGTATCGGTCGATGTATTTGACGACATCGCGACGGTCAGGACCGTGCGATGACTCCGATCAAAACGACGGATCAGCAGGGAGCCGAGGGGGAACAGGCGGGTGAGGATCGGGCGAACGGTTCGCGCGAAGTCGCCGATTTCAATGTGCTTGCAGGCTTCCTGCCAGATGTCTAAGAGGAGGCGTTGAGATTCCATAGGTCTTGCTAATCCTTGGCAAGGACGCGATCCTGGTTCCGGGAATGGACACAGGGATTCTATTATATTTGACGGGTGAAGGCATCATATTTCACGGAATGTGGCTCCGCTTCCTGCCGATTAACACGGCATTTCCATCAAATGCAACTGCCATTCCTCGGCGGGGGTGCGAGTCTGAGATTGTGCGTCAGTTGGCAGCGGGCCATGGAAAGCGTCTGACGGGAGTTGCGAAGATCAACATCCAGCTTATGGCAGCGTGGGATGATCAAATAAGCGTGGGGTTCTTTTACCGACCCGGAAAAAGCGGGCAGCCAGCGGCGTGACTTCGCATGAGACGACGCCGAGGCCATTTTGCCCAGTTTCACTCAATTAGCTCTTGTTGGCTGCGGCGTCTGATTTCGGTTTTTCAGACTTCTTTTCTTCTTCCGCTTTCAATGCGACAGGTTTGCCTTCTTCATCTGCCGTGACGATGAACTGATCGCCGACGGCAGGGGTGAATTCGACTTTCTGTTCTTTGGCTGGCTGATTTTCGGCGACTGCATCTTCCTGTGGAAGTTTGATTTCCAGCTGTGGTTGACGACAGCGTCTGTGGGTGCGGACCGTGTTCGGTTGCAGTTCGTACTTATCGCCAGCGACGGCGTATGAGATGGTTTCATTCGAGGTGTTGGTCACTTTGAACATGATGATGCGGGAGTGTGGGCGACCGAACATCTGGACGGCGTAATAACGGCCACCATTCTGTGCGATGCCGACGCCGGTCTGGGTGACCGATGAGTTCATCATGTTGGCATAGTGTCCCGACGAATTGCGCCAGGTGCGGTAGAATTAATTGGCGAGGGCGTCGCCTGAGTAACCGGTGCCGGTGTAGGCAATGTTCTCCATGACGGCGCAGTTGTCGTACTTGCGGTTGACGGCGCGACGTGTCGGGGTGCGGCCGTCAGCGTAGTGGCTGAAGCTGCCCGTGCGAGCCATGTAGTTGGCGAGATCCTGAGCGGCGGAGGTCAGTTCGTCGCTGGTTTCGACCGGGCGACGGCCGGAAGCCATGCGCATCTGGTTGGTCTGTTCGGTGATTTTCTTTTCGACGTCGGCCAGGTCCATACTGGCACGGACGGTTTTGGTGATGGTCTTGGTGACCGTGGTGGTGGTTGTCTTGGGGGTGTCTGACGAAGTCGTGGATGTGACCGGGGTGTTCTGAGCGAACGCGGAAGGAAGAGAGCAGGTCACAGACAGTGCACATGTTGCTGACAGTGCAATCGCGAGGCGGGTAGGTCGTAGCATGACGTCTTTCACAATCGGGGACCATCGTGTTTCGTTCTCATCCAGAGAACACGTCTAGGAAGTCTAGGTAAACTTTCCGGACGGGTCTGCCGCGGAATGCCACATATTTGCCCCCTGCAGAAAGCCGAAGATTTTTGGGACCCGGGAAGGTTGACGAGGTCGGATCTTGTGGTAGGAAACGAAAACTGTGCGTTCGTGCACATTTCGATTGATCTCTTTGCACGCATAGATCGCCAAGCTGACGGCGGATACCCTCAATGCTTAAATAAAACAATCCAAACCACAACGGGAAATCCTCGTCAATCACGACAAACTGAAATAGTCATCATGCGACACCATTTTGGAGACCTTCTCGATCGCGATGGCGATTACTGGACAATCATTCCGAACTTTAAGCGCTATGCATATCGCGTTGGTGATCTGCCAAACGGAAGTTCAGAAATCACGATCATCACCATCGGAAAACAAGATGAGAATTGGGAGCGAATCTTCACATTTCCCAATCTCGTTGAGGTCACTTTGCATGAACCTTCAGGCGAGCAGCTTGAAGCTGCGCGCGAATTAACAGGAATCAATCGTCTTCGTATTACGCACGCACGTCCTCATTCGATCGATTTCATCCGGTCTCTGGTTAACGTCGAAGAACTAGTCCTTGAGTACGTTTCTGGCTTTACGGATCTTTCACCGTTGCGAGATCTACCACGATTGCGTGCATTGCACCTTGAGAACCTCAGAAAGGTTTCGAATTTCGATGGTTTGGCCGGAATCAAAAACCTTAAATACCTGAAGATTCATGGTACGCTCGACTGGCTGCAACCCATCGATAGCTTCGATTTTCTTCGAGGCTTGCCCAATCTAGAGGTATTAGGAGCTTGGCAGTTTGCGTGTAAAAAGCCGTATCCTGTCATGTTGCCAGTCATGACACTAAAACATCTGAAGAAACTGATGATCAATGGATATTTGCCAGTCGAAGAGTTCGCGTTGATGGAAGAATGCCTTCCTGGTGTCAAAGGAGCAGACTGGGGGCCTTACCAGATTCAACCGTCATCGTACGTCGAATTGTCGTTGGAAGACATTCGTGCCAGCCTGCCAGCAACCGTGATCCGGGAAAAACATCCCGAAATCAGGATCCATGAAGATGGCAGCCGATGGATTAGCGACCCATCGAATCAATGGGTGAGGTTCACTGGCAAGGGAAAACGAGACGTCCAGCTTGGAACTCCGCAGGCTGAAAAGAAATGTCGTGAAGCGGCGGAAAAATATGAAGCAATGAAACAGGCTGCGAAACTTCTCGTCCAAAGCGAAAAAGACAAATAGGAATAACCGTTGGCAAGACGGCTAAGAAGTAAAAAAGAAGTGCGAGCGGAGGGAGTCGAACCCACACACCTTGCGGTACCGGAACCTAAATCCGGCGCGTCTGCCAGTTCCGCCACGCTCGCAATTCGGGCATCACTATCGAGTGATTAAGGTATCGTAACGGCAAGCCGTTCTCAAGGGTGTAATCGTGTTGAGAATCGTGGGATCGTCGGAAACGTGCTGGCGGTTGATGTTTCTGCCGATTCTGCCTCGATATGACACTTCTTATATCAGGCGAGTTCGCGCTGACGGTCTTAATGTCGTGGGGCGTGGGTGGTCGCGGGGAAAGGGTTGGCGGTGGATGTGTGTTGCCAGAACCTTCCCCCAGTCGCTATAACTGGCCAAACGGTCGGGAGTTCGATCAGGGAACGATCACTGACGTCCCGTACCTGAAAACGTGGCTTTGACAGGCGGACGCCTGCCTCACGTGGGATATGAATGAACCAGCGACGCATACGAGTGGCCTTACTGGGAGCAACCGGCTCGATCGGTCGCAGCACGCTCGATGTGATCAAGGCCCACTCGGATCGCTTTGAACTGGTAGGAATTACGGCGAATTCCAACTCGTCTCAGTTAGCGGAAATCGCGACGCAATTTGGTGTGCGGACTGCGATTCTGACCGCTTCCAATGGGCGGGAGCTTGTCGACCGAAGCCGATTCCCGAAGAATTGCGAAGTTCTGTTCGGTCAGGATGCAGTGGAACACCTCGCGTCGTCGCCGGATGTTGATATCGTCGTTTCCGCGATTGTGGGGGCGGCGGGGCTGCGAGGATCACTGGCTGCCGTCGGTGCAGGAAAGCGTCTGGCGATTGCGAATAAAGAAACAATGGTGATTGCAGGGGCCACTGTCCGAAAACTGGCGCAGAAGACAGGGGCGGAACTGCTGCCAGTCGATAGCGAGCACAGCGCGATTTTCCAGGCGATCAAGTCGGGGCGGGAAAAAGAAGTCTGTCGGGTGATTCTCACCGCCAGTGGCGGGCCATTTCGGGATTTCCCCAAGGAACAGATGGACCAGATCACGCCTGCCATGGCGTTAAAGCATCCCACCTGGAAAATGGGGCCCAAGATTACGGTCGACTCGGCGACTATGATGAACAAGGCGCTCGAGATCATCGAGGCACGTTGGCTGTTTGACCTGAAAGCCGGACAAATTGAGGCAGTCATCCATCCGCAGTCGATCATTCACTCGCTGGTCGAATTCTGCGATGGGTCTGTCATTGCGCAGTTATCGCCGCCGGATATGAAGCTACCCATTCAGTATGCGTTGAGTTATCCAGAGCGATTGGACGGAACGAGCCCACGTCTGGACCTGACAACGCGTATGTCTTTAGAGTTGATCCCTCCCGATATCGAGAAATTCCCAGCGATCCCGCTGGGACTCGAGGTTGCGGAGCGTGGCGGGTCGAGCGGCGTGGTCGTCAATGCGGCCAATGAGGTCGCAGTCGATGCGTTTTTGAATGGTAAACTGTCATTTTCCCAGATCGTCCCGGCTTGTCGGGCGATGCTGGATCATCATGAATTCATTTCTGAACCGACATATGAAGAAATCACGTCCCTGGATGACTGGGCACGTGAGGAGACGATCAAGTGGATGCATTTGTGTTGCTAGCGGTGACGCTGGCTAATGTGCAATCGATTGTGACTGCGGCCATCGGTCTGGGGCTGGTGATCTTTTTTCACGAGCTCGGTCACTTTGCTGTTGCGAAATGGTGTAACGTACAAGTCGAACGCTTCAGTATAGGCTTCGGGCCGATTCTGCTGCAGAAGAAGTATGGAGAAACGGAATATGCCCTGTCACTGATTCCCTTTGGGGGATATGTTAAAATGCTGGGGCAGGACGATGCTGACCCAAGCCAGATGACGGATACTGATCTGGAAGCGAATCCTCGGTCGTATACTTCCAAGACAGTGCCTCAGCGGATGGCGATTATCTCGGCTGGCGTGATTATGAACGTCATTACGGGGTTGTTGTTTTTCATGTTGGCGTTTCGCTCGGGGGTCCATGTGCCTCCGCCGATCATCGGCGATGCTGCGATTGGTCAACCTGCGTGGCAGGCTGGTCTGAAGACGGGCGATACGATTGAGAAGATCAATGGTCGCGAGATCAGCACGTTCATGGACATTGTCCGTGCCAGCGCCTTGTCTGGCGGGGAGCCTTTGAAGCTGGAAGGCAAGACAGCGGAAGGAACTCCTTTTGATAAGACGGTGACGCCGCGACTTGGGGAGTCTCAAACGCGAATGCAAATTGGTGCAGAGCCATCGGTCAGCATTACGCTTCCCAAGCCAGCTGATAAGGATTCCCATCCTGTCGCGCCGGGAACGCCTGCTGCGGAAGCCAATCCGACCTTTGATGGGGGTGACCGGATCGTTGGTATCGATGATCAGCAGATTGAGAACTATGCCCAATTACGGGAATATCTGGCAGAACACCGTCGTGATGCTGTGACTTTCAAAGTCCACCGCGATGGGGCCGCCAAGGGCGAAGTTGTTGATATCAAAGTTGCTCCTCGCCCTTTTCACACGCTGGGTTTTGCTCCGCTGATGGGCAAGATTGAGTCGATTCAGGATGGATCGCCTGCGCAAAAGTCGAATCTGCAGGTGGGTGATACGATCATCCGGATCAATGGTCAGTCTGTAGGAACGGAACTGAACCCACTTCATCTGCCGGGCTGGTTTGCGGATCATCAGGGCGAAACCGTCGAGCTTTCGATTCAGAGAGAAGAGCCAGGCAAGGCTGCCAAGGAAATGACAATCAGCATCACTCCGATCAAACGGGGTGGGTGGCTGGAAGCTCCACGCGATAAGAACGTGCCGCTGTCAATTCCGGCGATCGGGATCGCCTACCATATGATGTCGACCGTCAGCAAAGTTGACGAAGATGGTCCTGCCGCTGAGAAGCTGAAAGCGGGAGATCGAATTACGAAGATCGAGCTGATCTCGACCGACTTCCAGAAGAGTTCAAAAAACTCGAAGGAACCGAAGGATCGTGAATCCTTCGCGGTCAAGGAAGGGGAGCGAAATCTGGGTGTTGCGTTCTGGATTCTGCAGCAGCTCACGAAACCCAAAGTCAACCTGACAGTGACGACTGCAGAAGGACAGGAGAAGACAGTCGAAATCGAACCAATTGCTGATAAGGAGTGGTTCCAACCCAATCGCGGGATTCAGCTGCAGAATCTCTCCATCGAGCAGAAGGGCGAGAATCTGTCAGAAGCCTGGACAATGGCTGTGAGCCACACTCGAAACTCGGCGGCAGAGATTTACATGACTTTGAGCAGCTTGATCAGTCAGAAGCTTTCAATCAAAGAACTGCATGGTCCATTCGGAATTGCCAAGGTTGCGTATGTGGTCGCCGAGCAGGGCTTTGCCGATTTCCTGATGTTCCTGGGATTCCTGAGCATTAACCTCGCGGTCCTGAACTTCCTGCCGATTCCGGTTCTGGATGGTGGACACATGGTTTTCCTGATCTGGGAAGGGGTGACAGGCAGAAAACCAAGTGAGAAAGTTCAGGCAGCGGCGATTTACATTGGAATGGCGTTTGTGTTGTCGCTGATGATGCTGGTCATTTACCTGGATATTTTCCATCACAAACTGTTTTCGGGTGGTAATTAGCCCTACGCTTTACCTAGTTTTCCCAGTCTGAACGAGCCCTGCCTGTGGTCTTCCCGAGTGGAAGCGCAGGTGGGGCTTTTTTCATGTCGATATTTAACAAGAAGGAAAAAATCTCCCTCGATTTAACATATAAACAATCTAAGATACGTTGGATAGCCGATCACATTACTATCACCTCCTGCTCTTCACATCTTCGGAGCGCTCACTGTGATCACCATACGAAATCGTTCCAACGAC
>SXPC01000267.1 GCA_005778225.1 Planctomyces sp.
AGAAAAAGTGCCACCCCGCCGCGTGAGATGATTTTAACTGCGAAAACAGCGGGGGAAACCCCCTTCGCACCCCTAGCTCAATTGGATAGAGCATCGGTCTACGGAACCGAAGGTTGCTGGTTCGAGCCCAGCGGGGTGTACCTAGTGCCGCAAAGACTTACGTCTTGCGGCTCTTTTCATTTCAAGCGAATTGTACCCAGGTACATTTTGGATGTCGCCCTGGCCAGTCACCCCGCATTTGGAGAGAGTGCCTCAATTGAGGAGGTGCCATGTCTGAACTGGCCAAACGGAACGACGACGGTCGCAGGGCAGAGTCTCGAACAGAGGCATTCCTGCTGGATCGCTTCTGGGTTCTCAAACTCTCCGTGGACCTTGATGGTGCGGTCTTCGTGGTCCAACCGGCGACTCGATCAGTCGATTCCCTTCGTCAGCACACAACCACGCATTCATTTTCCGTGGTCCAGTCTCGGTCTTACAGAGACGGGGCTGGGGTAGAAGTTGCAGGTTCGTTCGTCGAACTGCCGGATCGCAAACCTCAGAGACAATTCTTCGTCTCGATCCACGCTGTCGATAGTTTCGGAGTGGCTTCGGATTACTTTTTCTCCGCTGAAGAAGTGCAGTCGGTTTTCAGACGAAGGGTGAATCCATCCGGACAAGAAGTCTTCGTGTTTTCGATCACGGATGAGCGGAACTTCAGCCAGTTCCGGCGAAAGAACCGTGAGAAGGCGAGCATGATCTCGAAGGCCCTCGCCGATGTCGATCTGCAAAAGAATCAAACCTACCTGAACCAAGTGTGCGAGATGCCCGGTTCAGGATCAATCCGACCGTTGATGATTCAGGTTGCCGAAAATCAGTGGCAGATGCGTTATCGTGATGTCCTCTTCGAGTTTGAAAGAAATGAAAACTCCATCATTTACGTCTCGAAATCAGACTCCTCTGGGAAAAAGGTGATTGCCCACCTGCTGGCAGACAATCCCTTGGATGACTACGAGTTCGACCCGTTGAATGAGGAATGGGTTCGCCGACCTCAGTGATTTTGTTCCGGCATCTCATGTGTCGGTTGGACGAGGTAGGAACTGAGAACCTCGGCATCCTTCTGGACGTCTCCTGGTGCATAGTGCTTTCGAGTCGTTTCCCAGGACGAATGTCGCATCACCCGACAGATCACCAAGGGCGGGACCCCAGCATTTCGAAGTCGTTCGCCGCAAGACCGACGTAGGTCGTGGGCTGAGGCATACTTGGCAGGACGCCCCGTTCGTGTCTGGGCCGGCTCCACTTCGATGTTGGCCGTTTTCCCAATCCGAGCAATGACTTTGCCGACCCACTCGGCGTCCAGTCGCTGATAACGAACTTTTCTCCTGATCTTCAACTGCAATGACTGAGGATTGAATATCCAACCTTGACGTTGTTCTGGCGGCGTTTCCAAAAGCAGAGCTTCAAACCAAGGCAAAAGTGGAATGCTCTGTTCCGTGTCGTTCTTCTGCATCGCTGCTGGGATCTCAAGAATTGAAAACGAACCTTTTCCCCACACCGGTCGGATGGTTTCAGTTCTGTCCCAGGACACATGCATCAGTTCGTCCAGTCGTAGGGCTGAGGTCCAAAGTCCTCGGAGCACGTGCTTCCAAGATTCTGCGACTTCGTCACCGACGACGGTGGCCGTTGCTTGTAACAAACTCTCGAACTCCAGTTCCGTGATCGGCCGTCCCTTCATAGCTTTCAACTTCGCGGTCTTCAGCTTCCGAATCTTCGGTGCTGTTGGTAGCCAGTTTTGCACATCTGCCCAACTCAGGGCGGCCAATACGCAACCGAGATAGCCCTTGACGGTGTGAGGCGACCTGGGCTTCTTGCGTCGGGATTGTTCACCGGCCAAGAGCTTGGCTTGAAGTTGTTGCAACGCATTTGGATCAGCCATGTCACTCAGAGTCTTGGGCTTGATAATGCGTTCGGCCAAATCCAATCGGCTCTCCGCATGGCGAGCCGTGCTCTCTCGAACCGTTGCCAAATGCAGAGTGCGGAACTGCTCTCGGAAGTAGGACCAATCCATTTCTGGTCCCAGAACCTTTCCGCGTCCAGTCGAAATCGAAAGCCCGAGCAGCAACTTAGCCTCAAGCTCCGCCTTTTGTAGTTCAGCCTCCGCATCGTCCCTCGTCCCCGTGGAGATTCGAATCTGCCGTTTTTCAACCGGGCAGTCGTACCTCAACTGGAAAGGCCGATCCGGATAGCGAACGATCCGAACCTTGGGAATCTTTCGGCCAGAAGCTGAGTGAGATTTTCTTTTGGCCATGACACAGTCTCTCCGCAATCATCGGGATTGGTGATTGACCGGACTGGTCAGACGGCTTCCGAAACGGGGCCACCGTTCTGTGGTCCCTGAGAATTCAGGACGTACTCAATCCAATCACGGCCATAGATGTAGGCGTGCTTGTGGACGTAGTAGACCCGAAGTCCTGCTCGTCGAGCGGATCGCAGCGTGGCCTCGCGGATTCCAAGTTTCCGCGTGAATGCCTTGAGCGTGTAGAGCTCATTCGGACTGATTACACCTGCGTTGAAGTCGTGGCCGGTCGTCATTTCGTGAACCTTTCCTGCTGCATGGTGGATCGTGATTCCACTTGCAGAGGTAGCCATTCACTTCTACCCGCAGGAATCTGCGGATGCATTGCAACTGTTTATGCTAGAAGTAGTTGCTGACGCCCAACGAAAATTCTCTCCGTGCATTTCAGACGACAAATTGATTATGCAGTTCCTGATTTTCAGTCGAGATCATTCTCATTTGCATCATCCTCATCCTCATCCTCATCCTCTTCCGCCACGTAGCCATCGACTGCACTGGTTCCGTCTGCGTTGCGATTGAAAATCCCCTTGCGGATCTTGCCCCCAACGAAGAGGCTTCGGTACTTCTCCATGCCGTTTGGTCCGAAGATTTCCTTCATCCGGCGACTTACCCGACTCGCCAGCGGCTTCCCTTCTTCAGAAAACCATTCCAACGCAATTGCAATCTGTTCTGCCGTGAGAGGGCTCCTTGCCTTCTCACCATGTTGCTCAGCGTTATGACGTGATTTCAACAGTTCTCGCAGCAGAATAATCTCGTTCGAGATTTTTCGAGATCGAGATTGACGCCTTTTCTTCACAGAACTCCTGAGCTTGTTCGGCTCATCCGTTTCTTGTCCCCGAACTTGGTCGAGCATGAAGACAAGAATATCTGCGGCGGCCATTGATGCGGTGATGAATTCCCCACACATGCTTCCACCAGAGATGTAGGCACCGATGATGTCGGGACACCACCTCCCACCCTCGATCGTGTAGGACTTCAAGAACTCAGAAACATAATCCTCTGACGTTCCTTGCCGAATGAGAGCAGGGCGAGGATCGCACGTCTCCGGCCATTCAACCTCGCACCAGGGGACTGAAGTCACTTCGTGCAGTTGGGCTTGGTACTCCACCGTTGCTTGGAGATAATGAGCGTCAATTTCCCAGGCCAAGTAGTAGACGATGTTCGCCCAAGTAGCTAACTGCGTACATTCCGCATTTCTGGAATATTGCAGGTAGAACGGTGGCAACAGTCCCTTGGGGACATCAATCAACCACCGTTCAATTCCCATTAAGGCCTGTGAAAGCCGATTGCAGGTTGCCTTTTGCCCGTAGAAGAACTGAGCGTGGTACTTGCAATCGTACGTTGGCAACTCGACTGTGGCTGCCAATGGTTGGCCTTCGTCAGCAGCAGCGATGTTCTTGATGACTTCACCGATCTCGGCCTTGGTGAAAAATGGTGACATCAGAATGCTGTGGTAGAGCGGAGGGCCGACCTCAAGATGCATCCGAAGTTCATCCCGGAATTTCAGAAACGGCGTCTTCCAGTCCGATGTTGCCATGAGGTGCTTGTCCCTTGTGCTGTTGTTCACAGTTAGGGCAAAGCATCAGCCGTGCTGCATCCGCAGCCTGGATTCAAAGACCCTGCATTAAATCGGACAGGCTCATTTTGAGGGTCTTCGCGATGAGGTCGATGTTCCTCAAAGCCAAGTTTCTCTCCCCTCGTTCGATCCCACCCATGTAGGTCCGGTCCAGGCCGCATTTGGCAGCGAACGCTTCCTGGGACAGACCTTCTGCCCGTCTCAGTTCTCGGACTCGTTGTCCGAAGCGTTCAAGGATGTCGACTGCTTTGCCCATGCTTCAAAGAGTGAGCGACAGACGACTTTCGGGCCACGGGCTATGAGTATCACTTGGAGTGAGTGGCAGGTATGCTCACGTTTGAGGTTACTGCTTGACATTCACGCGAAATGGACTCCCTGCTCGTTCGAATCGAAGCGAACGGAAATGCCCCCAACCAATTCAGGCCTGACCTAATTTGTCTCGGTCGAGATTTACCGCACAAAGAGATAAACCGCCATGTCCGACACCAGCTTTCGAACTTGGATGATTCGTTTGAAAAATGATAAAGGAGCACGCCCTGAGTGGACGCGACTTCTTAGCTGGATGCTGGAGGATGAATTTGTGCGAGAGCAGCAGATCGGTCGGCAATATACGGGGCAAAACGTACTGATCGACCGTGCCGATCACAATTACAAAGTAAAGAAGGCCGAAAACCGTGCCATGTACGGCCTCTACCATCGTTCTTGGAGTGAAAACGGCGGTTGCTTGCAGATCAACACGATGCCGGTGTTGCTGCTGTCGTACGAAGTTCCCAATCAGGGAAACCATTCGGGGCGTTGTGCCGACTTGTTAGGGCTGACTGAGAGCGGTGGATTGATCGTGTTTGAAGGCAAGCTTGGCGAGAATTCACATCCGCCAATTTCCGCGATTCTGGAAGGATTAGACTATCTGTCCTGTCTGACATCCGAAAAAACATTCAAAAGGTTGACCGATGAATTCCTTGAGTGGAAGTCGAAACGCTCGATACCCAAACGCTTCCAAAAGATTGTGCCAGATCGCTCCGTGCCGCCAAGAGTTGTTGTGTTGGCAGATGACAAGTATTTCACAAAGCATGACTCCCATTCGGACCGCAGTCCCGGATGGCGTGAGATGGTCAAACACGGTCAGAAGACAAAATCAATTACAATGGGATTCGCTCTGGCCAAACTTGACGAGAATGGCTTTTTCTCGCCCAAAATCTCGTGGTTGATTTGATCCAAAAAGTCTGCCACTTCACTTCATTTCCAACACTTCACCGTCCGCCAAGAGTTTCACATTTTGTGAGAACTCGCTGAACTTCGCCGGTTCAAACGTGTGGATTGGAATCACCATCTTGGCGTTGATCTGTCCTACCAAATCAATGATGTCTTCATAGAAAATGTGACCGCTCGTGTGGGTTTCGATCAGATCCCCGCTTGCTTCGTCAAGCTTTGCTTTCGTCATCTTCCATTCCGGTTGTTGCAGGTAACCGGTCCAGCGGGAGTACAGGCATCGCGAGCCATTGGGCAGACTGCCGCCGAAGTCGCTCTCCAACATGCTGGGGCGAAACAACATGACGTATCGAGATGGATTCGATCGGATTTCTTCCATCCCAATCCGGGCCGGGGACATCAAAGCGTGAAAACTTTCGAGTCGTTTTTTCTCGTAGGTCTGCTCGAAGAATTTTGGGAAGAAGACTTTCACTTCTTTCGTGGACTCCGGGCGAGGAATGGAAGTCTCTGAGGCGATCAGGTGCATCACGAATGCCGTGTAGGCATCAGCAATGAAGATTCGATTTGTCTTCTTCGCAGCCCGAAAGAAACCCACCAGTCGATCAACGTGCTGTGGTGAGAAAGACGCTAGCACCAATCCAGGTGCAGACTGGATGTGTGCAGTGATCTCGTCTTCGAGTTCGTATTCATTCGGTCCACGATGATCCGTGTGGCTGATGTGAGTTCCTTCCATCAGCAGCACGTCGATGGTCCGATCTTTGACGGCTTCGATCAGTGACCTGTGCATCCCTGGTTTTCGACCGTGCATCCGCAGGTCACCGGAATAGAGAACCGTCTTGCCTTCTGCTTCGATCAGGAATGCCTGGGCTCCGTAGATCGAGTGATCCACCGAGAATGCCGTCACGCTGAAGTCACCAATCTGAACCGGTTGTCCTGCGTAGATCTTCTCGTGTCGATCACGTGGAAGGATTGGCTGTCCGGCAAACTTGGCTCCCGCTTGCATCATCTTGCTGGTTCCCACGCTGGCGTAGATGGGAATCTCGACTTGGGAATGTCGGAGTAATCCGGTGTGATCCTCATGGGCGTGAGAGAGCAGGATGGCGTCTGGCCTGCGGCCAGTGTCATCGAAAAGCCCTGGCACGTTGGGAAGCACCCCAGTCTTTCGGAGTTCCTCTGAAGGCTGTCGTCTCAGGGTTGTCGAATCGTGAGGCTCCCGATCTTCATTGAACAAGGGCATCCCCACGTCGAGGATGATCCGGCTCTTGTCGGTGGCGACTTCGATGCAGTTCCCGCCAATCTCGTGAGTCCCTCTGTGAATGGTGATTCGCATATTCTTGTCAGAACTTTCTGATGCTCTCGGTGAGTCAAAACTGCTTCACGCCATCTTCGTGAGATTTGCAGCGATTCGTTGATTGATGGAGAGGCAGGCCGACTTGCGGTCCATGCAGGAGATGTCGAGCCAAGTCGTGTCGATGGACTGTGATCCTCCGAAAACTTTGGGCTGAAGGCCAATCGCCCTTGCCATGAAGTCCCAGAATTCAACGGGCAGTCGTGGTTTTCCAACCTCGGTGTAAATCGGTGTGATCAGAGTATGCAGTCGCGTGCCGTCAATACTGGGAACTTCGATTCCTTGTGGGATGAGGATCAGCCACCAGTCGACGATTCCATTCGATGTCTTGGCCTCTTCGTGCCATTTTTGCCAACTCAGGGGAGCAACCCATTGGTGGTTTTGAGCAACGCTGTTGTACAACTCAAACAACAAACCCAAGAGGCCACGAACCCAATCCTCAGTTCGTTCTTGGACGCCATAGACCTGTGTCAGAATTGAGGCTGCCTGAACGATGCGGAGAATCGTTTCGGCGTCCTGCGATGCACCTGCGTCGTCCCATCGTCGACCAATCTGCTGAGCAAGCTCAACTTGACGGCGGTCATCGTGAGCTTGACTGGGCAAGATCAAAGTTCGCTCCGGTGAGAACGGGTGCAAGCCCTTACGGATACACGACCATGATTGGGGAATCCCAAACAGTTCGATTTCCAGCGTTTGCTCATACTTCGTCAGCCAATCGGGCCGGGTATCAACCTCTGCCATTGCAGTGGCCTGACAAAAGGACGACATCACCATCCCAGAAACGGTTCCGATGGTGGTCTGCAAGAATTCTCGTCGCTCGATCAACATCATCGAAGGCACCTTAGATAACTGAGATTGTCAGCCCGTTTCTTGAACTAAGAAGCTGTCTTAGCTCCTCCCGGACTTCTTCATTTGTTCCAGGTTTTGATTGATCTGGATGTTCTGCAAAATTTGATTGAGTTGCAGTAACCGGTTTTCTTCTGCGGCCATGAGGATGGCCCTCTCTTCAGGACTTTTGCATCTCCACTCCAACATCGCTCGGTCGTACTCGGCTTTGAGCTGTCGATTAGTTTCTTCGTCGTACCAGGGTTTGCCAACGAGCCCCAAACCGAAGAGGAAGAAAAGTACGGTGACTCCTCCGCCGATGTACGGAAGCCAGTTCTCCGTGAACCATCTCATTCCCGCGTCTTCTGAGCCTTGTCCTTTGAAGTAACACACGACTGTCCCAGCAGCCGCCATTCCAGTGACGAACAGGATTTGGCCGAAGGTATAAACTTTGGGTTGAAAGCTCATGATTGATCGTTCTCCTTGGACGTTGGTTTTGAATGCGTTGCTCTTGTGGTTGAGAGGCCCACCATCTTTTGGTGGTCCGAAACTCATTACTCGATGAGAGAACGCGACACGCTGCTCTGAGGCAAAGAGTTCGTCGGCTCCATCACGATTGTTTTCAATAAAAGCCGGCTCCAGGAGATCATTGGGTTGTTCCTGGCTTGTCGTCGGTCGTCACCCCGGAATTGTTGGTCCGATCTGCTTGGTGAATCGCAGCGATTCACGGCAAACAGCCAACGGGATTGTGCCGACTCGCCTCCCCTAAGCGGGGCCTGCGTCTCTCCGGGAGCCAGTGGCCTCTATTGATACCCGCAGCCCGTGACACAGGCGGGACAGTCATTCGGAAGAACCGAGGGATTTCGAAGGAGTCCTGTTTGAGGCAACAAACAACTCAATTGTGTTTGTTGCTGGTTTGCAGGATCGTCCAACTCGCACAGTTCAAGACCCCTCCGTCCTCAGCCAGATTCCGACAGGAAAGCGGCACGACACGGCAGTGGGGAAGTAAGTTCGTCAAAATGTCCCAAGCAACTTTATCTTCGGGGAGTCCATAAGCTGGGAGAAGAATCACGTTTCCAACCCGAAGATAATTGGCGTAATTGCCAACGGCTGAGGGTATGCCATTGCGTATTCGCAATTCCGGCACATACGGGAGACGGACGAATGGAAGAGCGTTGGCCATCAACACTTTTTCGAGTCGTTCCGCAAACCCCGAATCAACGCCGCGATAGTCGCTAATGACGATTTGATGCTCCGTCACGAACCGAACCATTCCGTCCGCATGTCCCACTCGATCAAACGGTTCCTTGGGGATGACGATCAATCGTTCGACCTGAAGCTCTCGTTGAAGTTCGGCACGAATCTCACTTCGATTTCGATCGGAGTTCTCTTTGAAAAGCTTGTCCGTCACGATGGCCACAGAGCGTGTCCCCACGATGTTTCCACCGTCCATAATGAGCTTTGATCTCGTCGATCGCTTAAACAACTTCAACCTCCGAAAAACCTCCGGCTTGGTGATGAGATCCTCGTCACCGTTAAGAAGGTAGTTGGGCCTGTAGCGGAATTGGGTGAAGTGTCGTTCATTGACTTGAATCGGTGCCGCATCTCGAATCCAAATGTCTGCGGTTCCAAAAACGACAATCAGGGGGATCTCTTGTTCGACAAGAGCGGCCTCCCATTGGCGGACGATCTCCAGATACCGCTGAGGCAGCAGGTCGGAGATCAGAACCGTGTTGGTTTCCCAGTCAGCAAGCATGATTGATCAGAATCGTTCGGCGACGTACCAACGCTTTTCTGAAGCGTTCCACGTCAGCGTGTAGGTCGTGATATCTGTTAGGGGCGTCCCTGCCTTCGATTTCCATTCGATTGCGACGTTGAACCGATAGGCTGGCCAAGTTTTCCAGTCCTCTGGGAGCTTCTCGACGTCGTCGAATGCCGCAAAGTGTGGCTCATCGGTGACCACGCTGCGAATATCGTAGTTGATGGGGTCCAGCAATCCTCGAATTTTCGCCTTCTGGGTCGCCGCTGAGTTTTCTTGGCCCGCGATCCACTTCTTGAATTCGGTGTCAAAATGTTTTCGAGCAGCAGTCTCAGTTCCGGATGAATTGTCCGAACAGCCGCACATGTTGACGACGGTTGAAAATGGCGGCGCGGGGCGGCTGAAATTGGTGGCGCTGGGTTGTTGAGGATTCCTTGGGCCAAGGGAACATGATCGCGGTAAAAGCGTTGGGTTAGCTCGCAGGTCCGTGGTGAGGACGTCTTCGTCGTTTGGCGTCCTGAAGGCGGTAGCTTTCGCCCTTGGCCTCCAGGATGTGGCAGCGATGCGTGAGGCGATCCAGGGCCGCTCCGGTGAGGCGTTCGCTGCCGAGCACCTCAGTCCAATTCTCGAAGGGGAGGTTGGTCGTCACGATCAAGCTGTTCCGTTCGTAGGCGGTGGCGATCACGTCGAAGAGCAACTCGGCTCCGGCCTTGCTGGCGGGAACGTAGCCCAGCTCGTCGAGGATCAACAGATCCAGCTTGCCCAATTGTTGACGGAGTCGCAAGAGGTGACGTTCCTCTTTGGCTTCCAACAACTGCGTGATCAGTTCGGTCACGCGAAAGAAGCGGACCTTACGGCCCTGCGAGCACGCGGACATTCCGAACGCCGTCGCCAAGTGAGTCTTACCGGTGCCGCTGGGGCCGACTAGCAAGAGGTTCTCGCGGCGATCGAGGTATTCCCCTTTCAGCAGTTCCAGGACCAGCGGCTTGTTGACGCTGGGGCGAGCCGTGAAGTCGAACTCGTCGAGCAGCTTCGTCGCCGGGAAGCGGGCTCCCTTCAAACGCCGCTCGGCCGCCTTGCGTTCTCGTTCGAGCAACTCCAGTTCGCACAATTGCAGCAGGAACGCCAGATGATCGGCGTTGTCTGCGGCACAGCGCTGGGCGATCTTCTCGCACTCGGCCGTCATCGTCGGAAGTTTCAAGGCTTTGAGGTGATGCTTGAGCAATACGGTGCTCTTGGTGTCGGTCGGTGTCATGGCGTCACCTCCGTCAGCAGAGCCTGATACGCGGAGACCTGAGTGATCTCCACACGCACGTGAGCCAGGTGCGGTCGGCCGTCCAACGCAAACAGCGGAACGGGTTGATCGCTGCGATGCTCGACGATGGTCCGCAGGCTGTCGGCATCGATCACGTCGATGTCCAACGCGTACTCCACCGCGTCGGTGAGCTGGGACAGTGAGAACTTCTCCAGCAATCGCAACACGCGAATGTAGGATCGCGTGCCGTTCCGTGGATCGTCCGCTTCCAGACGCCGTCGCAGCAGCGCGAAGCCGTCTGGCAACTCCCACTGCTCCAATGGCTTGGCGAAGTCGAAGCCTCCTGGCTTACGCTCCAACAGTGCCAAGTAGTGAACCGGCTCAAAGAAGGTTCGCTCACGCTCCCACGAACGCCAATGCCGAGCCACCAAACGATCCTCGAAGACCAGCCGCACTTCCTCCACCGTGGCGATCACCAGCAGCTTCCGATGCGCGTACTGCACCGGGACCGAATAGTCGTTCGTGTCGAACCGCACCAGCGATTGCGAATCGGCGGTCCCGTCGGTGATCCGGCGTGATTCAAACGTCTGTTTCGGCAACGGCAGAAACGCCGCTCGATCTTCGGCGAGCAGTTCACGCTTACTGGCGGGCTTGCCGCGTGTGCGTTGCTCCAGATCCTGCTGACAACGCTCCAGCAACTGCCGATTCAGCGTCTCCAGCGAATCGACCTCCGGCACCGGCACCAGAAAGCTCCGCCGAGCAAACCCGACCAACCGTTCGACGTGTCCCTTCTCGTTGGCTCGACGCACCAGACAGAAGTGCTCGCGGAACAGATAATGGCTCTGCAGCCGCAGGAACTCATTCGTCAGCTTCCGTTCCCGACCCTTCAACACCTCGATCACCGCGATCGCCAAGTTGTCATAGCTGATCCGCCGCGGCACTCCTCCAAGGTACTCAAACGCCCGGCGATGGCCCTCCAGAAACGTCTCCGTGCATTCCCGTGGAAACGCCTGCACGAAGATCGCTCCCGAATACGGCAGCGTCATCACCAACAACGCCACCGAAGTCTCTTGGCCATTGAGCTTGATCTTCGCCTCGCCGTAATCCACCTGAGCTTCCCCCGGCGGATGCGACAACGGCAAAAACACTTCCTTCCGCGACTGACGCCACTCTCGAACGGCCATCGACACCATCGTCAGGCCGCCGGAATAGCCATGCTCATCCCGCAGTCGCTCGAAGATCCGCCGAACTGTGTGTCGCTGCTTCTTCGGAGCCTCACGGTCCGCTTCCAAAATCTGCTCAATAATCGGCACAAACGCCCCCAGCTTCCGCTTCTTCCGCGGTTGCTGGAGCCGATATCCCGGCGGCTCCGCGTGAGTCAAAATCTTCTTCAGCGTGTGCCACCCCAAACCGTACTTCTGACACGCCGCACGCTGGCTCAACTCGTTCGTCAAAACTTCCCGACGAACTTCCTTCCAGAATTCCATATCGCTACGCACTCCTGAGTCTCCTGGTGAACCTCGTGAAGATCGGAGCTAACGCTCCAGTCTTCACTATTCACCAGACGACACGTCTGTGCGCCGCCATTTTCAACCGCCGCGATCTTCCCCCGCGCCGCCATTTTCAACCGTCGTCAACAGCACAAACAAATCACAACTAGAACGCACCATCGATGCCATGTTGTCACAGTTCTTCCTCCGGTTCAGTGAAATGAGAGCCGAGGATTGAACTCGTGTGAGATCAAGAACGTCCCTGGCTTCGCTTTACCTGATACCCGAAGGAGCTGACAGGAGCGGGTCAACCGTGGTCGGCCAACGCCTGCAATTGGATCGCATCTTCCAAAGTCTGAATGAACAGGTCTTTTAGTTCGTCGGGTTTCTGTACTCGAACGTGGCCAGCCCATGACAAAATCCAATGCAGGATTTCACTGAGGCCATCGACCTGAAAGCTGAGGGTCAGGCTGCCGTCTTTGTGAGTTCTCGCCTTTTGAGTGTGGTGCCAGATTGTCTCGATCACGACCTTGGCAGCAGTGGGCTTGAACTTGAGCTCGATGTCGTAAGATTGATCGCCTCGAAAAACGGCCCATGCGTTCCCAAAGTAGGTCTGCAGATCGAAGTCTTCCGGAATGAGGGCAGGCTCCGCTTGCATCCGTAATGCCTTGAACCGAGCCACGCGAAATGTCTTCGGGGCTGTCTCATCTGCCATTGTTCCGATGATGTACCACGCATTCTTGATCAGACACAGCCGATACGGATGGAGGTTCAATTTGACCGGAGTGGGTTCGTAGGGACTTTCGTAAAGCCCGCTGATTTGTTTCCCCTGCAACAAGGCCAGTTGCACCGTCCTGATGACTTCATGATGGCGACTATGGTCCACCAGCTTGAGGTCCAGAACGGATACCAATCGCATTGCATCGTCGATCAGTTCTTGCGTCTCCTCTTTCGAGACCGCAGCTAGTTTTCGAGTTGCTGGGGTTGCTCCAGCCGTGACATCCATTCCCGGTGCCTTTGTGATGGCTGCTGCGAGCGAAAGTCCCAACACTTCATCATCGGTGAGTGTCATCACTGGAAAGCGAAAGTCCGGTCGGACTCGAACAAACTGCTGGTCTCCCTCTCGGTAGTAGGGAATCCCAGCAAACCTCAAAACGTCCAGGTCTCGATAGACCGTTCTTTCTGAGTATTCGAGTTCCTCAGCGATGGCTTTGGTTGTCCATCGTCCTCGGCTTTGAACCAGTTCCAGAACTCGAAGAACTCGTGCCAGCCGGTCAGCCTGACGGACACGTCGATCTCGATCAGGCCTGTCCCGCTTATTGGGGTTCGGACCCGCAGACTTGGGCTTCGGCTTCTTCTTCGTCGGTCTCTCCGCCATTACTTTCCTCGTTCCCCAAAGGACACCCGTTGAAGGGCATCCTCAAATGCTTGTCGATGAAACGTGCGGTAGTATGCCGCTCTGTAGCTGGTGATGACATTCGCGACGTGATGTGCCCGGCAAACTGCCCAACGGCTCGCCGCGATCAGTCTTTTGAAGAGCAATTCACCGTTCAACCCGTGTCGATGTTCCAATCCTTTGAGTACGGGATTCCATAATTCGTGCTGGTCGGTCATTCGAGCTTTTGCCGCCGCCAGTACAAAACGGTAGGTCGCTTCCCAAGGAAGTCCGGCGTGCCGATGCAGAAACTTCATGATAGTTTCCTGGGACAACAACGGCAGCAGCGGCGTCATTTCGGTCTCGACGATTGGCCTCCGAATTCTCTTGGATTCCTTTGCAAGATGTCGTTTCAAGTATTCGGAAACGACATCAGGATGAGAATTACCAATCTGGTCCAGAGCAGTCACTGATCCCAAGTCTTTGATTCGGGATGGGCACAACTGGGACAGCAGAGACCGGACAGTTGCGGATTCGAATTGGAAGACCCCGTCGGTATCACCTTCCCGAATTGTTTCAAAGACCGCTTTCTCATTCATCTTGACTGGCGTCTTCGGGAACCGCATTCGGAGCAACTCGGGAACTGCCTCCAGTGCAGTCATTGCATGAAGTGAAACGTTGGGATGCTGAGGTGCGTCCCATGCTCCGTGATCCGATGGCATCACAACAAACTGAATCGTTGGTGGTTCGCGACTTGATGTGAGCCAGAGCCTTTGGAAATGCGTGTCGTAGCGGACAGGATCGACTTCCGAGAATCCGAGCAAGAAAAAGATGACGGAAGAGCCAGCGGCCCCAATCAAATGAAAAGTCGCCTTCTGCTGACGGAGTTGGTCACCGTACTCGACAATGCGAACCAAGGATTCCTGAAATCCCAGCTTCCGAATGAGGCGGACCTCGGCCTCAAAGAGCGGTTCCGCCCGATACTTGCTCTCCTTCTCATACTTGATTCCAAGCGATAGCCGGCATCGCTCAACGATGGTATTGAAGGTCTTTTCCGAGGATTCCATGTTCTGCTCCACCAATGGTCGCTGTCGGATAGAGTGGCATGGTCCCTCGTCACGGATGGGTCAGTCCTCATTGAGAAATCTGACTTCGCGGCTCTGACTTCACACTCCTTGCTGAAAAATCCAGGTGTGAGCGAGGTCAACGATTTTGGCCAGAAGTTGCAGGTCATCGCGACCGAAGGAATCGGTCTGCTTCCATTCCTCGCCGTCCTTGTAGATGCGGCTGACCGTGACGTTATGTCGCGTTCCCGCTGTCGTCTGGTTCTCCCAGATCGTGGCCTTGATCGCTCCGAGTCGAACCTCATGGATTGGTTTCTGTTTTACCGTCGCCATCGTCGTGCTCTTCATTCATAAAAAAGTGTTCGTTGTTCCTGTTGCTCATACCCTGGCGAGGGCGTCGGATTCGCTGAATCCAAACCTTCTGCCTCTGATCCGGACTTGGACCGCTTCAATTCAAAGTGCAGCGGCTGCCTGCTGTTCCAACAGCGTGTTGGTTCTCAGGGTAAGCTCATCCATGTCCGTGACCGTTGGAGGTTCGGAGTTGCGAAAGTTTGAATTGCAGGTATTCATTCAACTCTTCAATAAGCCGTCGTTCTGGCAATGAGAACCATCGTTGTTGCTCAGTGAGAATGTCGATCACACCGCGATAGCTCAGTTCGCCAATGAATGGAGAACGGGGCAGGTCTTTAAGCTGCTCAGCACGAGGGATGGCAGACCGCAGTTGCACTGGATCGCGGTATTCCTGAACCAAGGGATTACCCGATGTTGGCGTCAAGAGGATCAGGACGAAGTCTCTGGGCGGAAGATCGAAGAGGACGTCTTCGGTAAACCATCCATTCTCTCGAAGTCCAACGCGAGCGTTTCGGATAAGTTGATCTGCCGGGTAACCCGCTGAGCCGTTGTTGTTGACGGTCTTGGCGGACAGGTTCGATCCATACTTCATCTCGATGAACACAGTGGTCGCTGGATTTTCCCAAGTGATGACCACATCCACTTCAGTTTGTCCCTCATCCCAAGTGAGATGATGCCGGGGATAGATGCGTTGTTTCTGCCAGAGTTCAATTCGCAGGTCACGGAAGATCTGTCGGTGAAATCTTTCCGCTCCCAAAGCTTGGTTCAGAAGATCGGGTAACCACCAACGGGGATTCAGAACTCGCAGAGTTCCGAAAAGTGTCCCCGTCACAACGTCTTCACTGGTGGGCCGCACGATCAGGGGACAGCGAAGTTCCCCTTTCCGAGCTGGCTCACACAGACAGCCGCCTTTGCCGTTCAGTTCAGTCAGCATGCCATCGCCTCCTGCGGAACCTGCAATTGAACCAATTCTTGTGGCCGCAGACTCTGGCCCCGCTCACGACAAGGTTGCCGATAGGGACAAGTGGAGCAGTTCATTGGATTTTCGATGGGATAGAAGATTCCCAAATCGACAGCCCGCTGGATCGTCTGCACCAAGTCTCCCAGTCGTCCACAATCCTCTGCATAGCGACTGGTCTTGAGCCGCTGGATCTTGGGCGTCTTGGTTTTGACGAGAACCGTGTATTCAACATTCGCATCCCTGCCGAGAGTTTCCCGAACTGCGTGGACGTAGCAGGTTGGTTGGAGCGATGACTCAACTTCTGAATCGGAGTAGGCCCGACCACTCGTCTTGAACTCTTTGACCGTGAGGTCTTCATTCGTCTCAGTGATCAGGTCGGTGATCGCAACCAGCGGAGTCTCCAGATACTCCCCTTGGCTGTTGTAGAGCGGCACAAGAATTCGTTGTTCAACGGCGACGATTCCTTCAGGGGGCGGTTCCTTGAAATAGAGCTCCAGTAGATGCACGCCCTGTGCGATGCTGTCTTCTCGATTGTCGCCATCGCGATACTGAATCGTCTCGTTCAACTCCTTCTCATCCCAGCACTCGTGAAAAGCCTTCAGGACTGCTTCCGTGTCGATGGCTTCCTTCCGCTGCAAACGTTGGTGGTACTCAGCCAATCCTGCATGAACTGCTGACCCCAAAGCCAACCCGGTTCCGATGGAGTGACTGGGAATCCCCAAGACTCGTTGGAAGAAGTATTGCTGCGGGCAGCGGAGATACTGGGTGATCGCACTGTAGCTCCAGTGGGGACGAATGGTCGCCATGATTCCTCACACTCCCTGTGGCTTGGCGGCAAGCATGATCTTCCGACACAAGTAACGGCAGATGAGCCGGTCCCATTCAGTGGGCAGGACTCGTGAAACGGTTTGAGGCGGAAAGCCTTCTTGGTCGAGCCAGTCGAGTAAGGCTTCTGCTCGCAGTTCCGCTTCAAAGAAGTCTTTGATCGCGACCGCCTCCAGCATTTCGATCCAGGCCGCTTGTGGGTCCATCTTCGCCCCGCTTTCAACGGTTGATGCGGCTGCGTCCGTTCGTGACAGGTGCCCCATTCTTATTCAGTGCATCAATCACGCCACCAGCTTCCCGTTTAGTGAGGTCATAGACCCCAACTCGACGACCGAGGATGCTTTCAACTCGGCCCTCCAACTGTTGCTGGGTCAGCCCTTGTCGCTTGCCGAGGTTCAACAGGTATTGAACCTGCTTGTTGGTCGCAGCGTCCTCGTTGGGAGCCTGTCCATTGCCATTGCCGTTCTGCGGAGCCTGCCCATTAGGGCTGCTGCTGTTCGGAGCTGCGTTATCGGAGAGATTCGTAGGCGGAGCGGCCGAGCGTTGATTATTCGCCGGTGTAGGTTGCCCCGTGTCTCTGCTGCCGATGGCAGACTCTCCTTCGTACCGTGCGATCTGCTGGCTCAGAGCCTCCTCAGCCAAATCATAAAACTCTTTGACTCTCTCGATCATCGCCACGGGGTCATCGAGACCGACACAAAGTTCTCCTTCGAGATTCAGACTGAACCCTGTGGAGTTAAAATCTCGTGACAATTTCCGACTGAGTCCGACATTGACCTTCAACATGTTTGGCTCCCTTAAAAGAAGAACGCCTCCGTGATCATTACCCGAATCACGGAGGCGTCGCGTTAAGGCAGCGTTTTCTCCTGGAGCAAGTCACTCTCCCTTAGCTTCATCGACAGCAGGGGGACTTTCACTGATGATCTCGACTCCTTGATCACTAGACTCTTTCCCAAGGGTCTTGAGCGTCTCTTGGTCGAGACCAAGGTCGGCTACGTACTCGCTACTTCCAGGGCACTCTAGTCCAACACCTTTTGTGCCATCTGGAAATTTCATAAGTACTACTTCCTTGGGGATACATTCACGGACGTTCGGATTTGGAAACAAACGCTTCATCAACAGTTCATCAGCCCTAAGCGTCAGTTTGACAGAACCGTTTTTGTAACGTGAAGGTTTTCGACCTCGGCCATTCACATTCTTAGCAGCCAAAACGATCAGATAATCGGGTGCTTCCGAGCTGCATCCCAATGACATTCGATCGCAGTCCCCCTCATCAAGAAGTCGTATCCATTGGATATCGACATACACATTGATGTGGCAATCTGACAGCTTTTCGATCTGCGTCCGATGAGTCCGCCAATCTTGCCTGCCTGCACTCACTAGCATTTCAACACCTCCGTATTTTGTGAAAAAAAGAATTAACTTTCACTTCACGTTAATACGTTTTGCGTTTTCCATTTATCGCTGGTGTTTTGTTTTCCACAGACTTAATTGAGACTACTTGAATAAACACAGAGAATCACAAGACAAATCTTGATGATTCTAGGTGCGTCACGATCTAACCAAGCTGATGATGATTAGATTGCCATTTGCAGAGCGAGTTCCCAAGCTCGTTCCTTGAGACGGGCTCCTGAGCCGAACCATGCCGAATCCAATCGGTTGCTGGCTCGCTCTATTGAGGTCTTGCCGCGTGTGGAGCGGTAGTGGTCGACATACTCGGTCACCGCATTGAGGGCGGTCCAAGTCGTGTGTCGGATTGCGGGCATCTTGTGTCCAATGCCTTCCTCGAACAGACGATGAAGTTCCTGTCGAACATTTTTCGTCCGAGTTGATTCACCATCCGGTGAATCTGGATAGACCAGCTTGAAGTACTCTTCGAGTTGCCGCAGGCTGGGGTAATGACTGGCGAGCCGATTGATGCGAAGCTCCACGTCGTCGTAGAAAGACTTTGCGAGGCCAAGGACTTCCTGAGCCTGCTGAATCTTGATTGACAGGTCACCCTTGTGAACGATGACAACTCCCTGACCTCGTCCATTCCGTTCCGCGATCGCCAACGTGTTGGCACAGACCACGCGAATGGGTGTGAAGAAGACTCGAAGCGATGAGGTTCCATCGTGGGAGTTGGACAGGAGCAGAAACTTCTCTGTGATGTCGTCCGAATTCTTGACTCGGATGTCTTCCGGCAACTTCGCCAGCATCCAAACCCGTTCCCCTTTTCCCAAAGCTCCGGCAGTGTGATACCGCAGGCTTCCATCTGCCACGAGTGCATCGAGGAATCCAAAGCATTCCCGATTCTGCACGGGCCTGTAGGTGTTTCCCACGATTCCGAGAATCGCTTTGCTGTCTTCTCTCACCACCGCCAGTTTGTCGGGGACAGGAATGTCATTCACCGTCACCAAGCGAGTTAGCTCGACTTCGTAACCCAAGCCAGCCGCTTCGATGGCTTCGTTGGCAGTGGCTGGTTCATCAAGACGTGTTCCCAGACGGTGCCAGGGAACTTCGCCGGAGTACATCATTGCCGTCCGGCCGTTTGTGGTTGCAAGATCGTGAGCCACTTCAGAGTCTCCAGGAATGAAAGAACCACCGAGTTTCTTCTCGTGCTCATTACCCCTGAGAAGCCCCCGTCGCCGCCATTCGGCTTCATGGCTGGGGCACTGACCACGGACGCGGAGACATTTCATCACCGCTCTATTCAGGGCTATTGCGACCTCAAAGACGATCACGGTGATTGCGATGATCCAGTTCGAGACTTGTGCCAATCCGAGTTCCGGCCCAAGCCAATCTCGATGCTGAGTGATTCGTCTGTGGTTCGTCACGGAACGTACCCCGCCCTTGTTTCAGAGTTGTTTTAGCGACCAGACCTTTGGGGAGGTCAGGTCGATGATTCAATGCTTGATGTCGGTGTCAGAGGGAATGCTTCCGCTAGGAACTTTCCCACATACTGGCGGATGTCCAATTGTGAGAGAGCGGCCTGGGCCTGAACGTGGAAGTACAAATGCATTGGCAGGAAGAGTTGGAGAGTTTTGGTATCTGCTGGTTTCCTGCCGTCTTTGCCTTTGCAGAATGCTCTGACTGGCGGCATTGCCGCATGGTCGATGGCTGTGCTCATAGATCGAATTTCCTTTTCACAGTGATTGGGAGGACAACCACTTCAGGTTCCTGCTAGGAGTGAAACATTCCCCTGAAGTGGTCGTCTTTCCCGTCTTTCAATGTTCCCTACTTTCGTTCTTTAACCTGTCCTGTGTCTTAATCCTGTACTTTTTCTTAGTCCTGTCCTGGTTTTGATTTTGATTCTTTTTCTTGTTCTAGTTTTTGTTCTGAATTTTGTTCTTTTTCCTGTCCTGTTTTTTGTTCTACTTGTTCTTTTCCTGGTTCATGTTCTTCTTCTGGTTCTGCTTTTTCATTTTGAGCGTGTTGCTCGTTTTTAAGCGGCAGTGCCGAAACGGTTTGGTGCGACTCCGTTTGTAGCTTGTCAGGGTTGTCCAGACCGTTTGGATGTTTGACAGCACTGGCTGTTTCATCATCCGCAGCAGCTTCGGCATCCCTGTCACCAATTTCATTTACCGCATCCCCATATGCTTGTATGGCTGGGAATCCAGGAGAATTCAGGCGACGTATCGAGGCTGAGCAAATCTCATAAGCAAACGAACTGTGAGCGACCAAACGAAAACAGCCTCGTGCTCCCGAAGGAACACGAGGCTGCTTATGCGATCGTCAAACACGGTCTTGGATCAGTCGGCGGAATCCAGGTTGAAGCGTGCAACGTCTTCCGAACTGATTGTGCGTTCGATCGTCGTTGCCGCCGCGGTAAACATGTGGATTAGATACCCAACTCGCCTCGTAGTCCGCTCGATCATCGCAGGGACGGTGACCTCCTCCTCAAGAATGGTGATGTTCCATTCCTGAGTGCGGGCAACAATCCATTGATAGAGGTCATCCGGATGAGGAAGGGCCGTCCCCACCTTGATCGGAAACCGTGCCCGCATCTCTTTGGACAGTCGCTCCGTCCACTCTCCTTTCCGTTTCCCTTGAGTTCTCCTCAACGTGATCGCTGAAGCGATCCAGATCGCCGGAGCTTCGTCGATCAACTTGAGCAGTTTCCCTTCTAATCTACGGCGGCGAAGAGCTCCCACTTCATCGAGGTAGACGATCACTTTGTCGCTGTCCAACGCACCGTCGTATTGAAGAGCCTCCAACTCTTCAACGGTGACGTTTTCGCAGTCGATCGGATGGAACGAATACTCGCTTCCAGAGAGAGCAGCGAAGATTCCGTTGTGCGGAGCCCTGCCTTCGGGAACGGCCTTACAAGATGCACACTGACCGCAAGGGTCAAAAGTGGGCGTCCTGCTGGTACACACCATCGCCCGAATGCCGAGACTAATGGTGCGAGTTTTTCCGGATCGGTTGGGGCCTGTAAACAAGGCATTGCACGGTCCGTTTGCGAGGAAGTTCAGCCAGACCTGAATCATCGCCGCGTTCCCAGCTATCTCTTTCCATCGTTCCGGGAACCATCGTTGAATCCAACTTGGGCTTGGAGACCAGCTCATTTCGCACCTCCCTTCTTTGTGGCAGCGAGGTCTTTCAAATCGCTGGCCACAACCGTTGTCCTGGGAGGATCAGATCGAAAATCACCGTCAGCATCGTCAGCCGGAGGCAAGTCCTTGCCTGACATTGAGGTTGTACCTGACGATTGACGTGACGATTCAGACTTCCAACCGTCAGTGATGGGCTGCACTTGTCTTACACTCGGTTCAAACTTGAACGTCTCCAGTCGAGTCAACTTGCAGCGACTTCCATCTTCGGCATGGCTCAGTTCGATTTGAACTCCATAGCCCAGCAGAACCGGGATGAGCCGGGCTAACCTGCGGCTGAAGATGTTCGTGAAGGTGGGGATCTCCTGAGAACATGGGATAGACCCATCCCTCTGGAGTCCCCGAAGCCTTTGCAACAGAACCACGGTTCGGTCATTGAACACCGGGGCCGTCACGTTCTTCGGCATTGAATTCGCCAAAAGTAGGATCGCCTGAACGATCAAATCTTCGTCGGTCTCGACGGCTTCAGGTTCCGTCAACCGTCGGCCTCCCTTCCGGCACTCCTCACGGATCTGTGCCATCAGGAAATCACGCTCGCTGGCCTTCAGGATGCCTCCATTGCTGATCTCGTAAAACACAGAGACCAGAAGATCCTGAAACCGTTGGCTGTCCACGGGCCATTCGGTTTGAAACCCATCACTGGGAATCAAGACGGTCGGCTCCAGATGGGTGTTGAGGAAGAACTCGACCTTGTCTTCCTGCAACTGCGTGTAGATGTCGGTCCAACGGGACTCACGCGGTTTCCGCTTTTGACCCACCACCCCCTGATTGACGGTACCTTGACTCATCGCAACTGCCTTTCGTTGGTGGCGATCTCGGGTTTGCAGGGTTGACGATTCAGTCAGCCTGAAAACTGCAAGGTTCCGAGTCGCACACCATGAAGGGCGTGCAATCAAATCCGTCGAAGCCGACCAGGACGGGGCGTCATAACTCGCTGGAGAAATAGGGCGTTGTGATTTTCATTTTTCTTTCCGCCCTATTCGCAAATCCCCGAACACTGACTATTCACTTTTGGAAAGCCGAGACTTTCAAGAATTCCAGAAACGGCTTAGATCAAGCCTTCTTCCGCTCGAAGGACTGCACCAGCCCGCCTATTGGGTGGGGACCGAGCAACATTCAGAATTGCCCACTAAAGCGGTGGCAATTGCAGCTTGCGGATGATGCTCATGGGCAGGAAGAGATGGTGAGGATCATCTGACAGGGAGAGGAAGTCGTACCGCTCGTAGAAGCGTTTTGCGGCCTCGTTGATGGCATCGACTTCCACTGCTCGAATCCCGATCTTCGTCGCGAGATATTCCGCTCTTCTGAGGGCGTCGATCAGCAGGAACTCTCCAAGTCCTTGTCCCTGCAAGGAACGATCGACGGCCAGTTTTCCGATCAACACGACAGGCATGTCGATTTGAGGCAGTCCCTTGACCTGATCTGCGGGCAAAGACTCATAGGCCACCGTGTGGTTGGAAAGAGCGTAGTAGCCTTTGACGACAGTGCTCCCGGCCTCAACGAGCACATAGGTCCGAGCCAGATCCTTCTTTTCAAACTGGCTCACCTTCGTCGCAAGCCACTCGTTCAGAATCGGAATCCCGCAATCGAAGGCCGAACGGTCATGCTGCTGTCGGTCGAATGGTTCCACAGACCAGAGAGATGATGGCGAATTAGCCACGGAGTTTTCCGTAACGACGGGCTGCGGCCTTGAGGGCCGCGTTGGGTTTCGCATCAGCGTCGTCGAGTGCCTTCAAGAATCGGTTGCGATCTCGATTCGACAGACGAGTGACCTGGGCATCCTGGAGGACTTGTCGAGCTTCTCGAACGACGGTCGAGATCGCGAACTCCGTGACCGTCTGCCCCAAAGCCGTGGCGGCGTCCTCAATGGTCTGCTTGAGTTCACTGGGGAGTCGGACATTGATCCGTGCATCATTCCGGGTGATGGTTGTCATGAACTCGGCCTTGCCTGCTGGGAGTGCTTGTGTGGCGGACAGCCACACATACTACGTCATCGGTTCTGTGAGTCAATCTGCCACACGGAGAAGCCTGCATTTCGTCAAGCCTCGTCGAATTACGCCGCCTTTCGCTCAAACGATTGCACCAGCCCGCCAACGTGCGACCTCATGCTGAAGTGGTGATGGATGGTTTTGAGCCTCTTGAACTCACCCCTGGCTTTGTTGCCATTCCAACGCTCACAGATTCGAGGCCAGCACGCTGGTATCCACCTGGAAGAAATCCGCCAGCGTCCGAATCAAGGTCTTGCTGAAGGGTTTCTTTCCTGCCAGAACTTCCGAAATGGTGGATTTGGGAATCCCAGTTCCACGGTGCAACTCGACTTGTGTCACTCCTTTGGCCTCCATCAAGTGCCGAAGCATGTCCGCATCTGAGGCTGGTGGAATCGAGTAATGCAGGTCTTCGTAGGCAGCGACAAGGTCACTCAACGCATCCAGATACATCTCTTCGCCGTCGTCCATTTTCCCTTGGGTCAATAGACGGTCGATCATGGCTTGTGCCGCAGCCAGTTGGCTCTCGGATTTGATGGAGGCCAACGGACACTCCATGACCAACTCCAGGTAACTGTCGGCGACTTTACGGCGGCGATTGGTTTTGGTCCTCGTAGCCATGAATTACCGAGCCTTTCTTTTCTTCGCAGAGGAGAGTGTGAGTGAGTGACCGGCAGGAGGAGCAACGAAGCAACCACAGTCCTGCTTCCATTTATCCTCGTCGTATTCTTTGTGAGTCATCACCTTCAGAATGAAGACCTTTTGGCTGGGATACAGCACTCTCGTCACCAGCCGGTATTTGTTGCCGCCGATGTTGAAGACAACGCAATGACCGACCAAGCTGGCGGTCCCAAATTCCGCTTTCACGTCGCCCCACGAATGCCAAGACACCGCTTTCTTGCTGACATGGGTGTACCAAGCCTGCAACGGCCCTTCCGAGTCCTGCTGACCAGAAACGATCCAAAACTGTTTCAGTCGAGCTTTACTGATGACCCGCATGTTCTCTCCCCGACCATTCCTTTATCGGCAGAGGACGCATTGTGGTTCGTAAAATACGAACTGGCAAGACAGGTTCGTAAAAAGCGAACAACCAATGGCGTCATTTCCTTGGCTATGCGGCTTTTCGCTCAAACGATTGCACCAGTCCGCCGACGTAGGACCGAACCATGATCTGATCGCGGTTCAGTTTTGGAACCTCTTCGGGAATCACTTGGATTGGCGGTAAATGACCGCGTTCCATGTGACTTCGTCGTCCGTTGTAGTAGTCCACGAACTCCGAAACGACGTGGTCCAAGTGTCGCTGACCAAACAGGATGAATCGGAAAAGGCACTCGTATTTGATGGTCTGAATGAATCTTTCGACCCTGCCGTTCAAATTCGGCGAGGCAATGGGAAGCACGTTTGTTCGGACACCTTTGGCCTTCAAAGTGGCCGTGAAATCCTTGGTGAACTTCGTGTCGCGATCGTGCATCACAATGGACGGTTTTTGTTCGCGATTCATCGTTTGATCAAGGAACACTTTCGTCTGTTCCACCACCCAAGCGGAATTCGGATGCTGGGTGGACGAAGTCACGATCACTTCGCGACTACTCAGGCACAGAAACGCCAGCAGATACATGTCCTGCAAGCCGCGTGTCGTCACCGTTTTGACGGAGAAGAAGTCCACGGCCCAGAGTGTCTCCGCGTGCCGTTTGACGAAGTTGTCCCAGCAGTCCGATGTTCGATCCGGCCCCGGTTTGATGCCCTCTTCCTTCAGGATGTTGCGGATCGTTTGCCGACTGATCCCCTTGATTCCCAATTTGCGAATCTCGCCGACGATCCGGGTGTAGCCGAAGCCCGTAGTCTTCGCGATTTCAATGACAAGTTCCCGAAGCTCTCGTGGCTTGCGTTGACCGCCTTTCGGATTCTTTGCCTTCTTGCCGAACTTCTCTTCGCGGCACCAGCGATAAAAAGTGGACGGTGCCACCAACGTGATGAGTTCCTCGATGGCTTGGCCCAATGCCTTTCCTAGCTTCACGAGTCTGGATCGCTCATCCGGCCTCGTGTGGACCTGACCGGGAATTCGTGCCCGCAGAATCTTGTTCTCTTCCTTCAGAAATTCGACGTACTTCGCGAGTTCGTTGTTGCTGGCTGAGGCGATCAAGGCCAGCAGTGGGTGGAAAATCTTGCTCATTGGTGTATTGTCACAACTTCAAATGATCGAAGGGATTTCACAATGGTTGTACCCCGCTAATGTCCCGAAGCGATGCTCCGGTGCCTGTGATTTTCTGAGTCATTGAGAGTCCGTTTCTCGATGCATTCAGGGGCTTCGCAAACGGTCTGATGGAGCAGCATCAGCGAAGCGGAGTGCGGTTACCAAAACCGGGTACAGATCAGAAAAGTGTACCCGGTTTTTGCACTTTTGAGGCTTTCGCCGGGGAATCGCCGCTTACAGAAACCTCGTGTTTTCCGCGAAAAACAGGCTATCCGCAGGCTGTCCAACATGCGTCATGGCACTACGGAACCGAAGGCGCCCGAGCAAACGGGGAGAACATCAATGGTCGCAAAACTGAAAAGCACACATCCTTCACGTCGCCTTTTTGGCGGCTTATGATGTAATTGAGTAACGCTTCGCGGACCAAGCATCGTGACGCAAATAGGTCAATTGTCGATCCGATCCATTTTCAGCAGCGCGTGAGCCATGACCACTCCAGAACGTTCGTCCGGGCAGAAATTCGCGGATAGTCTGTTCAGCGGCGTCCCGTACAATGTCTTTACGTCAGACAAGGGCATGGAGCTGAAGCATCTCCAAAACATAGAGAAATCTCTTGACAAGCATCACGAAGCGGTTGAAAGGTCACTCAGCCGATCCACGTCTCATTCTGGAGCTCTCCGGCAGCAAACCCAGTACCTGCCTCCTCCCGAAATCATCATTGACACTACCGAACTTGCGCAGTCTCAGCAGCAGGTGGCAGATCGCATTGAAGACGTGCTTAATGCACAACGCGACCTCGTCCAAGCAACGTACAGACACACCCCCCTCTTTAAGAGGATGATCAGTAACCAAGGCGTGACCCACGGGCTCCTGGACCAAGGCAACGCGCTCTCGTCTTTTACGAATCAGCATCTCCAACAGGGCAACCACATCGCTTATCAAGCCGCAGTTCAGGCGTTCCATCAGCGAGATGCGACCGTCCAAGAATTGAGATTATCAAACGAACTTGGAGCCGAAAGGAACGATCTCCTCAGCGATGGGAACGACATTTCCATCCAGGCCGCTGTGCAAGCCTTCGAGCAACGCAGTGAGCTCATTGCACGACTTTCGCAATCGGTCGTCCAACAAGGAAACATGGTCTGCCAATTGAATGACATCCGTTCGACAATCAAGTATGAGGCAGACCAAACACGCCGACATTTCTATACGCTTTTAACTGATCTCGACACGAGCATCATTAGCTTGACGAATGACCAAGCGATTACTCGCATGTCAATGCTTCAGGCGATTTACAGATTTCAGTCAACCTTCCTGCAAAGTCATGAGCAGCTCATGCTTTCCCATCAACACGAACGGGGAATCTTGGAGCGTATTTTGGAAGCTGCCGAAATGACTGCGTCCCAAAAGGAG
Organism: Planctomyces sp.; assembly: GCA_005778225.1. Taxonomy (GTDB): domain Bacteria; phylum Planctomycetota; class Planctomycetia; order Planctomycetales; family Planctomycetaceae; genus SXPC01. The sequence continues at coordinate 26,552 of SXPC01000267.1, forward strand.
GCACGATACCTTTGGAAGAAGGCGGAGCGAATGCGGAAGAGCGCGGACCTCACGGGCGCGCTTGAGACGCTCCAGCAGGCCCACGATCATGACGACCAAGACCCATTCATCTACCTGTCGCTCGGAACGATTCAGAGCACCTATGGGAACGCAGAACGCGCGGCCTCGGCCTTCGCGGAAGCAGATTCCCTTTTTGAAGGTAACGACTATTTGTCCGCCTACACATTGATGAATTTAGCGCACAATCTTCATCTGATTGGCCGCGACGATCATGCCGAGCGTGCGATGCGAAAGGCAATGAAAATGGACTTTCAGAATCCGGAAATCCTCTTCCAATACGCCAAGACCTGCTGGCACGCAAAAAAGACAGCCTCCGCACGGAAGTGCTTTGAAACGATATTGCAAACATTTCCGAAGGGATCAAAAGTGGGAAATCTCTATCGTGCGAAGGTGGCAGTTGACGCAGATTTGACCGACATCCGAGATTCAATCGCGATGTAGTCGAGTCAAGAACACTGTTTAGAGTTCATCTCAGTCGCAGGATTGTGCGTCTCCTCATGTCCAACTCGCGGGGTCCACCGCCGTTTGACGCTGTGATATCCCGCTATGCACATCAATGTCGATTTAACCAAACTTGGTATGGTAATAACGTGAGCAGTTATCCCTGAAATCATTTATGTCTCGGAAGCCGCTAAGTCGGAGTACCTCTGCATCGTATTCGAACTTCGCGGCAAATCGTAAACAGAAGAGTTTTTTGGCCTGATTTGGGTAATCCTGCAATACTCTGATCGCAAATCGCTTGTCGCTTGCGAGCCTCTCGGACACTAGCATTACGCATTCCGGATCGCTTTTGATTGCTGCGAGTATGAGATTATCATCGTCGCGCACCTCCCCAGGAACAACATAATTCATATAGCAGTTCGCACCCATTTGAAATGCCTCGAGACAGAACTGTTTATCAGCGAATTTGCGAATTAGTGGTCCCATTTCAGACGAATCATATAAGTCGAGCAAAAGAGCCAACACGAGGCACACATCTCTGTCGTTCTGGTGCTCGACGGAAATAACCTGAGTTATGCTCTGGAAGGTGCCCTGTTGGTTTTTGAGCCTCGGATTGTTGAAACCGTCGCGCAACCAATCACCATGTCGGTCTTGCAAGAACAGTTCTCTTGGGATTTGGCGGGATCGCAAAGCGGCAATGATCTTCCGTTTCTGTTCGTCTCTCTCGGATGTAGTGCGAGGATCAGTGATGGTAAAGGCAGGTGGGAGAATTTCGTCTCCAAGCCTGGCTTGCGGAACAGCGGCATTGCGGGTGACGACGAGTTGAGCAGGAGGAAGCTTCACACCGAGAGTACTCTCGACCATCGCACGATATGTTGAGAGCCTTGCGTCAATGTCCGCAAGTCGATTTTCGATCGACGTTGGACCGACCTTGTGGTGTGCGTGCAGTTGCTCTTGGAGACGTTGAATCGACTTAAACGTCTCCGTTCTGACCTTGAAGAGTTCCCTGTCAGCCACTTCACGCCCCGTTTCACAAAGGTCACTGTGGCATAGTTCGGACGGAGCGGTCCACCTCATCCGACCCTCGTTTTCGTCGAACCACTGAAAGTAGAAGACCGAATGAGTATAGAAGTTGTGCTTTGGACAAGTTTTTATTTCGCGGAACAGTTCAGGACGCTCGAGCGTCTTGTAGTTTGTGAGGAATGCCTCGGCGGTGTTGGCTAATCCTTCAGAGGACGCGTCGAATTCAGCGACTACACCGGCTCGTTCCTTCTCCAACGCCGCGATCTGCTGCATTGCGAGTTGCACCGCGTGCATTCGCACAGCGACATCTGTGCTCGGTGGGTCCGCATCGACAATGTTATTCCTTGCTGGCTGTTGGCTCTCCTTAAAGGCGTTCAAGTCCCGCAGCAAATCTTCGTCGTCAGCAACATTGGCTCGCGGTGGCTCCGGATCCACAATGCTCGCACTTCCCGGCTGTTGCCCTTCCTGCACGGCATCTAAGTCTTGGACCAGCCGTTCGTCGTCGCCGTTGTTATCTGGCGTTTGAGTGGCAATCGCGACGCTGACGAATGTCGAAAGAACTGCATTCAAATTGGGAGCATTAGAATTTGGTGTTGGAATAGCAACGACTTCCTCTTCGTCAAGCTGTCGCTCAGCCGCTTTCTGTTCCTCTACCCATTCGTCAAGCCATCGCTCAGCCGCTTTCTCTTCCTCTTCCCATTCCTTTTCTTCAAGGCGTAACTCAGCCGCTTTCCTCAAATCGTCTTCGCCCAACTTGGCGTTGTTGCCGCCCATCCGAACCCGAATGTCACCTCTCAATTGGTAAAACCATGACTGGGCACCTTCGTCTGTCTCACATTGTCGAATGGCCGCGTCAATATCCAGGAGGGCTTCCGTCATTCTGCCGCGGAAGGAGTAGATCTTCGCACGTTGAGCGATCATTTGCGGAAAAGCAGTAGGGCACGCCTTTTCGAGCGCTCCAATTTGCTCAAGCGCAAGATCCCACTCACGCAGCTCGATGGCTGTCGCGATCACGGGCAATCGGTACGAACTCCAGTTCCGTTCGTCCTCGCCCGGCTCGAGAGATCGTCGAAGGTCGAATGCACGTATGTAATCACGTAAAGCAGCGTGCTCGTTTCCCTCACCCGCGAAAATCCGACCGCGATCGGAATGCGCCCAAAAGTTTCCGGGGTCAATTTCAATCGCCGTTTCAAAGTCCTCCAAAGCCAGTTTGAGCATGTCGTGGCGTACATAGAATTCCCCGCGCTGGTAATAGGCCACCGCGTCCAAAGGGTTCAGCCAGAACAAACGGGCGAAATACTCAAGGCATTTGCGTACGTCTTTGTCACGGATGGCGAGATGCCAGATCATGGCGCGTTGATACCAAATGTCTGGATCGTCCTTCATTCCCGACGCCTTCGAGAGATCTTCGTCGGCTCGTTGCTGTGTGTGCGGCAGGCGACCAAATTCGTGGTAGAGGAATTCCGCGCGCAGCCGGAGCAATTCCGGGCGTTCAAGGTCGGCGGCAAGAAGGGCTTCGACATCCGAGACTCGACAGTAATCATCCCTCACCCTTTCGATCCCCGGCAAAAGGTTAGAGTCCGCTGGTGCAAGACGGTCGAGGATCGGACGCAGCTTATACCCGCTGCCGAAGCAGTGACGTGGGTGGCGTACTTCTTCCGGAACTGTCATCGGCTTGCCCCGCAGAAAAAGCACGCTTGAGCGGTCCTCACTGACCGCTGCCGTGGTTGGAGATTGCGTGCTGAGTTGAGCGACGAGGAGAGACTGAAGGGCGGTTCGTGGAAGTTCGAGAGCCTGCAATACCCCATCATGCTCAACGAGGACTCGGACGCTGTGCGTATCGGGCACCGCAGTATCATCTATGTATCGCCCACCAAGGATCGACGGGGCACCTTTGATATCGACCCATTGGGGAGATAGGCATAGGGCACCCTCAAAGACTTGGCTTTGGTCGGTCTCGTCCAAGCATCGGATGGACGTCAGGAGCCGCTTCAACACATCGCTGAATTTGTCGGGAAGTGAACACAACTCGCTGTCTGCGTTCGTAGTTTCTGCGATGATGGCGGGCGCGTACTTCGGTAGTCGCTCTCTGATGATCGAATACAGCGATGCACTCTCCATACGGCGATCCTCCACGTAGGTGATCCAAGGCAATGAGGCTGCACCAGTGTGGTTGGATGTGGTTGTACTGGCTAGCGATGGTCGATTGAACTGGCTGAGAGTCGCCAGAAACGACGGGGAAATCAAGCTTGGTGCTCGCGAGGTAGATGCTGACTGGCGTAGCGGGCGGCCCGGCGTGGCTGCGCCACGCACACACCGGGGCGCGTCGTGAATGGTGCTTCCGAGTCGCACACGCTGGCACTCGTGATCGCCGATCGTCTCGTCGGCGAGTCGATGACGCTCGGCGTCGCTCACGCCGTCGGGCGTGAGTCGTGCGGGCACCACGTCGCATGCCGCGTAGGCGGCCGCGACAGGACGGAATGCAGCCGCGTCG
>SXPC01000028.1 GCA_005778225.1 Planctomyces sp.
CGGAGCTTGTGAATGGGTATTTGAAGCCAGGCGGGTCGTGGGTCATTGCCGACTATTTCAAACTGACCGGCGAGACAGCGGGATCCGGGCATCCCTGGCCTGCTTTTGAGCAGGTGCTGGAACAATATGGTTATCAATTGACGGCGAATCGCGATATCACGCCGAATATTCTTGTGTCGCTGAATGCCACGCATGGACTGGCTCAGGATGTCGCGCGTCCGATGATCGAGTTCATGATTCAGAAGCTGAAGCTGAAGCGACCAGCGTTCAGTTTCATGCTGGAAGATATTTTTGAAGAGATGTGGCGGACGATTGATATCAATCTGGATGACATTGAGCCTTCGAAGTTTGCGGCGACGCGGAAGTATGTGATGGTGTCGGCGCTGAAGCCGGTGAGTGTGGGAGTTGAGAGTAAGACGGAACGGGCGACGGCGATTCCGGTGATGTAGTGGATCGGGAAGGATGAAGTCGGAAGGATGAAGGATGAGTCGGAGCCGGAATTGAAGGTCGAGCCAATTCGCAGAGGTCCCTCATCCGTCAGCACTGTGTTGAGTAAACACCTGAGGAGTTGTGCTGCCACCTTCTCCCGGGGGGAGAAGGGGTGAGAGAAAAAATTTGGTGCCTGTTTTTCGTCGGCGTGGGGGTTGGGGATTTGATACAAGGGGGCATGAAAACGCTCATGGCTTCGGAGGATGTTCTTTATCAGGCGCTGCTCGATCGGGATGGTCGGTATGAGGGGCGGGCTTTTGTCTGTGTGAAAACGACGGGGATCTTTTGTCGTTTGACGTGTACGGCTCGCAAACCGAAGCGTGAGAACTGTCTGTTCTCGGACTCGATTGGGGATTGCCTGGAGCGGGGCTTTCGGCCGTGTCTGCGTTGTAAGCCTATGCAGCCGATGGGGACGCCGGAGCCGGTGGTCGAAGTGTTGACGCGGGCTCTCTTTCAGGATGACGAGCGACGCTGGCGGGAAGAAGACATTGTGTCGATGGGGTTTGATCCCTCGACGGTACGTCGGGCGTTTAAGCGGCATTATGGGATTTCGTTTCTGGAGATGGCGAGGATGACGCGGCTGAAACGTGGCGTCGAGCGATTGACGCAGGGGGGCAAAGTGATTGATGCGCAGCTGGAGGCGGGGTTTGATTCGGCGAGTGGATTTCGGACGGCGTTTGCGAAGATCATGGGTGTCTCGCCCTCGCAGTTGAGCAGTGGGGGGACATTGAGGGCAGACTGGATCAGCACGCCGATCGGGCCGATGATTGCGGTGAGCAGTTCGTCTCGATTGCAGTTGCTGGAATTTGCTGAGCGGAAGGGGCTGCCCAACGAGCTGAAGCGGTTGATGACAATTCATCAGACGACGGTCGGGCTGGGACGATTTGAGCCGACGGAGCAGATCACGGACGAATTGAAGGCGTATTACGAGGGACGGTCGTTTGTGTTCAAGACGCCGCTGGAACTCCATGGGAGTGCGTTCACGAAAAGCGTGTGGGAGGAGTTGCTGAAGATCCCGCCGGGGGAAACGCGGAGTTATGCGGGGATCGCGAATATGCTGGGCAATCCTCTTGCGGTGAGGGCGGTTGCGAGGGCGAATGGGGCGAATCAGATTGCGATCGTCGTGCCGTGCCATCGGGTGATCGGATCGGATGGGAGCCTGACGGGGTATGCAGGGGGATTGTGGAGGAAGGACTGGTTGATTGGGCATGAGCGGAAGGGAAGGATGAAGGATGAAGGATGAGTCGGAGAATGAATGGAAGGCTTTGCCAATTCGCAGCGGTACCTCATCCGTCGGCGAAGCGCCGCCACCTTCTCCTCCGAGGAGGAGGATCGAAAGCTACTCGTCTTTGTGTTGGAAGGCGTTTTGGAGGAAGCTGCGATTGAAGCCTCGGGGGACTTTGTCACTGGAGGCGTAGAGATATAAGGCGGCGATGAGAATGGAATCGAGGGTGGCGAAGATGAGGGCGGTCGTCATCAGAAGGATAATCGAGACGGCAAGGCAGGCGTAAATAACGAGGGGAATGCCTGTTGTCAGTGCGAATAAGAAAGGGCTGGCAGCGATGAGCATGACGATGAACTGCAGAGGTCCTAAGCTAAGACCGGTGACGAGAGCTTCTCCCCACGTTTCCCTGATGACGGCGATACTGCGTTTGATGGCATCAACAGGTCCGAGTTTTTCGACGACGATCACCGGGACAACGAAGTAGGAGGCGATACTCCATGCAACGCCGGCGAGCGCACCGACGATCTGGGCGCCGAAGTTTTTGTTGTTCTCAAGAAGCCGCAGGAGGATCCCGACAGTCGCAGAGACAAGAGCCCAGCCGGCGATTTGCGGGATGCGTTTACAGGCAAAACGTAAGCCTGTTGAGACCGTGGGGTCGCCGCCGTTGAAGCGGACGATGGCGCAGGAGATCAGGGCCGCATTGAAGAAAGTAATGACGAAGTAGTTTACAAAATAGAAGGCGAAGAGGAGGATCCAGGCAACGGGGTCCTGAGAGATATTGGTGGTATCGAGCGACCTCAGGTTTGCTTCGATGGTCGAACAATCGGTGCCAGCAAGGGGGAGAACGAAGCTGGCGGTGACGAAGAGCATTGCGGCTCCGCTGAGGATCGGGAAGATGATCAACTCCCGGTCTTTGCGAAGAACCGTGATGCACTGACGCATGATTTCGAAGCTGTTGGAGATGGTGTCGAACATCGGTCTTTCCCTGGGGGCAGAATCTTCTCATACCGGTATGAGAAGCTTGAACGTCATGGATCATGATAAGGATCAATCGGTTTTTCTGAAAAGGTGTCGACGCGTTTCTGGCGGGTGGGATACCGGACGTATTTTGGTTTACTGCGGTCATAGGAAACATGGTTGGCAGATCGTGACACAGTTGATGGGACTGAGACTCAACGTGATCGGGAAGCAGATGTCGATTGACAGGGTAAAGTCAGCAGTCGCTATGAACCGACGAGGACTTAGCTTGTGATGCACTGTCCGTTCGTCGTAAGATGCCGGATCGAGTCTGGCGCCGAGGCTTGGGGTTGAAGGATCTTTTTTATTGTGTGGGACTATGTCTGCCATTCATCTGGATACGCCAGTGACGACAACTGCGACTGCGTCGGTCACTCGTTTTGATTATGTCCTGTCATCGGGTGCGTTGCTGCTACTGGGGATGACGATTGTTTCGCTGGGGAAGGGTTATGAGCGGTGGGCAGAACTTGGGCCTGCGATCTGGATTCATTTGACGGCGGTGGTTCTTGCGCTGGGGACGACGCCGTTTCTGTTATTGCGGACGAAGCGGGATCGGCTGCATAAGTCGATGGGGTATCTTTGGGTGGGGTCGGTGGCGGTGATTGCGGTCAGTAGTTTCTTTCTGAAATTCATTATCCGGGGGAGCTTCAGTCCGATTCATCTTTTGTCGGTGTGGACACTGATTCAATTGCCGATGATTGTGATGCGAGCCCGGAAGAAGGACATCGAGTCACACCGTAAGAAGGTGCGCGGAATAGTGGCTGGAGGGTTGATTGTGGCAGGGATCATTGCGTTTCTGCCGATTCGGCTGCTGGGGTTGTGGTTGTACAATTGAAGGTATGGGATTGGATATGTTGCAGGGGCGTCGCGAGGGTGAGGGACCGAACTATTCTCTGGTTGTGGGGTTATGCCTGGCTGGGGTCTTGATTCTTTCGGGGTTAACCGCGTTGGCGATGAATGGGTGGAAGAAGTCTGTCGATGTCACGAAGTTGCCGCCCGATGCGAGGCCGGTCAGCGGTTCGGAGACGGGTCAGAGCGGTGGCGATTCTCATGAGAAAGTCCTGGGAGATCACGTCAAGTTGGCACAGAAGGTGAATGATTATCTGGTGGGGCTGAAGCCGACGGAGCCGATGGGGAATGTCCGGTTCCATGTGTGGGATTTTTCAAATCGTGCGGTGATGCTGGAGCGACGGGCGTTGTTGGCTGAACCGGTTGAGGAGAAGGTGTTTGTCGAGTCGGCCAAGAAAACGACCAGGGAGTTGATCGAAGGGAATCAGCAAACGCTGGCGAAGATTCGGAAGAATGTAGAGCTTCTGCCGGGTAAGACTCAGACGGCGATTCTTGATTTTTATGAGTGGTATGAAGGACATCCGGCGAGGCTGTTTGCGCTGAGCATCAAGCCCGAAGGGGGCGAGGATTCGATTCCTCAGCATGTTCGTCAGTTGGGGAAGCAGTTTGCGGAGGCGATGCAGAAACAGAATTATCAAGCAGCGGTGGCGTCGATCGGCGAGATGGATCAGTTGGCGGTCCAAGTCAGTGAAACGATGGCAGAACGCGGGTTGCAGCAGGATGAGCAGACGGTTGAGATCCAGAATAGCTTTTCCGTCATTGTGCAGTACATGCAGGGAGAATGGAGCGAGATCCAGGAGAAGGACGCGAAGCTGGCGTTCGTTGATCCGCTGGAGGCGCTGGCTCGGCATGTGGCGGAGATGGGGAACATGCCGGAGACGAGTCCGGAGGCGCGTTAGGTTCCACGTCAAACGAAGCCGCATGCTCACCCAAAGCTGTGAGCATGGCACGACTTTTGTAACCGCGATGGCTTAACTGGGATTCGTATTACTCGGCTGATTCAGCAGAGTCGGCTGGACCGCCCCAGCCGGTGCGGGCTTCCCGGACGTCTTTTTTGACTTCGTCGAGATGGCGACGGATGACCCAGTGGCGATACCAGATGCAGCCACTGCTGCTCACGGTGGCCATCATGGTGACGATCAACATGAGAGTACCGACATTGCGACGCATGGAAGACTTCCTTGTCCCCGCGAGATCCTGAGTCGTTCAGGAACGGTTTTGCGGTCATCGCTGTTATCGGATGTGGGGGTGAGCGGCTTGAGGAGGGATAGGATCAGGTGGGGTTAGGTAAGATGTGTTGAGGGTCAGAATTCCTAAGGAGTTAATCTTTGGTATCTATTTCTGAGGACTGCCGAGGTAATTGATGTACTTCGACAGCTCACTATGTTGGGTATCAGTGACCGCAGCTTTGCGCAGGTAGGCTTCGAAGACTTTGAGATTTTCTTTTCGCCAGACGATGCTTGTGTAATCGATCATCGCGGATTTCAGCAGGACGGACGCGGGCATTTTGGCTCGTTGCAGGTCACTCGGCCAGAGTTCATTGATGAGAGCGCCGGGGTTCGACAGAATCGTCATGGTGATGTTTCGAAATGTTTCGCCATGATTGTTCAAACATGTGGCAAGTTCGGTTTCTACTGAAAACACACAGCAGAGCTGACTGATAATGAAACCCGTCGCGGCGAAGGACTGACTGAGGTCGTAAGGTAACATCATCCGCGGCAGATCACGTTCTACGACTAAAAGCATGCATTTCGCGAAGGCTGTTTTCGCTTCTGGATAGGGTTCCAGTGTTTCGGGATTGTCGTGGAGGTATGCAATGAGGTTTGCTAGTACTGAGTAGTAACTTTCGATGAAGATTTTATCTGATGCGGATAATGAATGTTGGCGAACAATACAATGAGCTATCGACGGTAGCAAGTAGGCGACTTCCTCGTTATTCGCCGTCAGGCAGGTCATGCCATAGCCAATGAAGTTAGCCAGTTGTCCGCTTGTTGCCTGATCGGGCGGACAAGCGAGAAGCTCTTCTTTTTCCCCGATTGTCATGTCGAGGCCGTGTGAATCGTAAGCCATGAACGAAGGGAAGGGGACCGTCTCTCGAACAATCCGTTCAAGGTTTAAAAGAGCAGTTTGAATGTTGTCCCTCATGTGTGACTTTGTCCGACTAGCAACCAGGCACTCTCACTGGCAGGGCATTTGCCTTTGAGGCCGTTGGGGATGGGGTGGGTGGCTAGGGGAGAGATGTCGTAGCTGGTGGCGTAGTGATGGTGGACTTCGTCGGCGTTGATGGAGAAGGGTGGGCCGTCTATTTGGGACTGGTCGTAGTCGAAGGTGATGAGGAGTTGTGGGGCGTTTGATGTCAGGGCTTTGAGGTGGGTGGTGTACTGGTCGCGCATGGGTTTGGGGAGGGCGACGAGGGCGGCTCGATCGTAGATGGCGTCGATGTGGCCGAGGAGGTGCGGAGTCAGGGAGAAGATGTTGCCGACGAAGATGTCGATGTTGGGAGCGGAGTACTGGAGGAGGTCGCCGGTGGGAGTGATGACTGGTGACTGGCCGAGGTCGGAAAAGAGCTGGTCGATGGCGAGTTGGCTGAGTTCGGCACCGGCGACATGAGCGCCTTGAGCGAGGAGCCAGTGGATGTCGACGGTTCGGCCACAGAGAGGGACGAAGACGCGGCTGCCGGGGGAGAGTTTGAGTTTGGCGAAGTGTTCGACGAGGAAAGGGTTGGGGGCGCCTTCGTGGAAGGCGGTTTCATTGCGTTGCCAGCGGTCGTGCCAGAATTCGGGTTGCATGGTGACAGTTTCAAAAAAGAACTTGATTGTGAGGCTTATGGTCAGACTCATTCTAGCAGATCAGGTTCGCGATCAGGTTCCTGAAGCCATCCGTTCGATGCGATCATGGCTGGTGAAAACAGAAAAAGCCAAGGCGAATCAATCTGGGGATTGAGTTCGTCTTGGCTGTGTGGGGTAGAAGTTGTGAGTGAGCTTAGAACTCGCCGACGACTTCGCCGCCTTGGGTGGAGCAGAGGGCAGACCAGGTGATGCTGCTGATGTTTTCTGAGACGAAGCGGACGGAACCGTCGCAGAGGCTGAGTTGGACGCCACCGGTGTGTCGGCTGCGGGCACCGTATTGGACGCCGCTTTGATAGCCGAGGCCGTTTTGGCCGACAGCGACGGTGCATGGGACGGTCTTGTATTCCGTGCTCGATGGGTTTTGTGCGGCTGCGCTGCACTTGATCGACTCATCGGGGCTTGGGCTGTTGGGAGTCAGGAAGGACATGAAGGCCGGCTGACCATCATCGTTGAGGTGATCGCCGCGAGAGTCAGCGGTTTGGCCTGGGCTGCCAATGATGATTTCCGAGAAGCAGGCGGTGTTGGAGGTTCCATCAAGAACTTCGGCGAGCCTTCTGGTGTGGCCGGATTCGAATGGGGCTCCGTCGAAAGTGACTTCGTCGTACTGGTTGCCGTAGAGGTGGTTGTTGGCCCAGTTGGCGACGTAGTTGCCCTGGACCCGCCAGTAGGCAGGATCGTTGGTCGCGCCCTGATCGGAGGGGCCAAGATCTGAAGGGCAGTTGTAGAGAGGGACTTGAAAACGCAACTGGCCAATGTTGGGTGTTTCGTAAAAGTTTTTCTTCAGATCAAAGCCGTCATACAGACTGCCTTGTTCGATGTACGGCCAGAGGAGAACGTGCCAGGTGACTCGCTTGTACTGGCGACCGTCTTCATAGGTTCGGTTATCGTTGACTCCTGCTCCTGGCGGCATCCAACCTGCGTAGGTATCGATGTGGTTGTGGAGAGCGAGAGTCCATTGTTTGAGGTTGTTCTTACAGGTACTTCGTCGTGCTGCTTCTCGTGCCTGCTGGACGGCAGGCAGGAGGATAGCAACAAGGGTCGCAATAATCGCGATGACAACCAGCAATTCGATCAAAGTAAAGCCATGCTGTAAGCCGGAACTTCGAGCATCATTTTTTCTTGCATTAACCATCAGAGTCACCCCAAAACAGAGAAATGTGGTGGTGAAATAAACCGCGAATGCGGACGAGAGGACAAAGGAATTGGAAGCGGAAATGGAAACGGCGATCAGAGCTTCTTTTTCAGATCGAGATCATGAATCTGTGAGGACTCGTTGAGAATTTCCACGGTCAGAGGCGTCTGAGTTTCGACGCTGTATTTGACGTCGGTGACGAGTTCGAACTGATCCATGGGTGGGCTGTCAGGGACGCCCTTCAAGCTTGGAACTTGCCCGATGAGCTTGGTGCCACGCACGAGAATTTTCTTGTTCCCTGGTTGGACGCGGGCGATATAGGTGCCATCCATGATACCACCGCCGCCGACGGGGCTTGCACCGTCAACGGAGACAAAGGTGATTGAACCACGATCAACAGGGACCCCCTCGACGGTGATCTTCCCGGTGACTTCGACTATTTTCGGTCCCTTGTTGCAACCGAAGGCAGTGATGAGCGCAGCGCAGAGCAAAAACGAGTGAAACTTCATAGAAATGTCTTTCAGATAGACGATGGGATCTGAATAATATCGGCGTCTATCGATAGATCGCAAGAGAATATCGGTTTTTCGGCAGAAATAATGAGGGTTTTCCGTACACGTGTTCGTTACAATTTCTTTGGCCAGCAAACATTTTTCGGCAATCGAGTGCTGATAAGACCAATCGGACCGTGACAAACCTGCCGTGGTGTCACAAGCGGCGAATAACTCATCCATACGATCAATTGTGTCTCTTTTCGATACCTCCTTGTCACTACGCATTTTTCTGGTACTTTCTTTGCCTGCATGCGTTCTTGTATTGCGGCGTTTACAAGCATAAAAACGACATTGCGATCCCTCAGATCAGGGGCAAAATGGCTCAATACTGCTCCTCAATTGCCTTCTCCACGTATTGTCTTTGCCATCACTCAGGCGTGTGACCTTGAAGGGCGGGCGATTAAAAAGCTGGCTGAGATTTGGAAACACGACATCGAAGCGGCGTGGGTTGTCCGGTAGAGACATGGAAATTTTGAGGTGAGCAAGATAGCGATTGTGCCAACTGGCCATGCTCTTCTTATCAAACTGCAATCAGTGACGTGAATAACCGATGCTAGTTCTGGTCGACTTTTATGAGCGAGGTGCTCAATCCCTGTTTTGGGTCCACGATGACGGGGCGTCTCCAGAAGCATTTTGCCATTTCATTGCCAGGAGTTAACACTATGAAATCGATTCTGGGGATCGCAATTGTTGCGACGGCGTTAGTCATGACTGCCACTGAGACGACCGCGAAGGCGGGTCCTCGACATCGTCCGTGCGAAGTGATCGTTCCTTATCAGGCGGGCGGGTATTATGGAGCCTGGTGCGTCCCCGGATATGGCGCGTTCCCGTATGGCGAAAATTACAACAAGTATGACCTCTATCGACCAGCCGGTGATCAACGCGGTCGTGCGAACGGGTATCTGGGTTGGCGATAGTGGAATGGGTGGTGAAGTAGGGGGGCGGAATCAGGAGGGATGATTGGAAGAAGTTTTTTTGCGCGAGAAGTTGAAGACGACATTTGAGAAGTCAGCACGGCGTATGCGGCGAAGATGCAGGAGCTTTTTAGGCGTCTCTGCGCAGTGAGTTGGCGATTGAAAGCATGCCAGGGCGATTCCTAATGAGTCGTTGCCTGGCATGTGTGGCGGATTGGCGGAGCAGAATCGAGCGATCTGCGAGCAATCCCTATGTAGGCATAGCATTTGCGATTGCGTTTCCGTGTGTCTAAAACCGACATCCACGAAAATCAAGGAATGCACTCATGGCTAGCAAAAGCAGCTACTATTCAGACAACGAACTTTCGACCTGGGATCGCGTGAAAAAAGCGTTCGCGAATGACTGGGAGCAGACAAAAGCTGACTTCGGGTCCGATGAAGCACGCGACATGGATCAAGACGTTGATGACACCGTCAAGCAGGCGGCTGGTTCTGACGACGCGTTTGAGAACCGCGAGCAGGCGTTCCGCTTCGGTTACACGGCCAATCAGCGTTATTCCAAAGACTACCCTGAGTGGAACGATGAACTGGATATGCGACTGAAGAAAGAATACGAGGGGGATTATGCGGCGGACTCTCGGTATATTCGACACTCGTATCAGTATAAGCCCAAAGGCTGATGCAATTGGTGACACTCAAATAAAAAAGGAACCTGCTGAATTGCAGGTTCCTTTTTTTTGTAATGCCGGCGACTTATAGCAATTGCGATATCAGGTAGCGCGGTCACATAAGTTGCAGTACGTTGACAACTTAGACGCAGTCTTCTAATTCCTTGCAGGGTGCTGGTGAGGCTCTGGGAACCGCACCAATTGTGCGAATGAATGTCGTTTTGGTGCGGTTCGAAGACTCACCAGCACC
>SXPC01000268.1 GCA_005778225.1 Planctomyces sp.
ACGTGAGGCCAGTTGGTCCCGACAAACAGGCAGAGAGGCTTGTCACTGGTTCGTCCTTGAAGCCACTTCAAAGCCTCGGGAACAGCAATGTCTTCGTGATAGTTGAAGTGACGGGCGATATCGAACCCGTACTCGGTCGTTTGTTTGTAATGCCCAACCTTTCCAAATGAGACAACCTCGTATCCCAACGCATGCAGATAGGCTGGCAGTTTTTTGATGTCGGCTCGAGGTCGCGAATGATTTGGTTCAGCACCATTCTTCGCCGGATACATGCCGGTCAACATAGCCGCACGACTTGGTGCACACGATGGTGAGGCAACGTAAGCCTGATCGAAAGTCATTCCATCAGCAGCCAGCCTCGCCATATTCGGAGTCTTGATATCTGGCGATCCGTAAACCGACGAATCCCGCAGCGTATGATCGTCAGACAGAAACACAACGATATTCGGCTGCTTGGCAAACAACTGACCCGCACACAGCGAAAGCAGGAAAACGACAATGAGACGCATCATTCAGCTCTTCCAGACAAAGTAACGTCATCACCGACACGTGATGAGAATCCCAAAGACATCCATTAAACATTGCCAATATAACGATGGATATCACTGACTGCGAGTCAAAGCTGCAATTGTATTTTCTTGCCATTCTGGCAAACACTATCGTGCCCAGAATCGTTTTCCACGCCCAAGTCCCTTCGGTAGTTGCCGAGCAAAGTGGACACCAGCAGAGGAGGGCATCTCGTTCTGATCGATTGGTCAGCAGACCAGCATGGAATCTGACACAGACAAGGTGGGCATGATTTTCTCGCTTACCTTTTTTCGTTTCTTGCCCAAAGCGTCAACCAAGATCAGAGCGTCATTACTTGCTCGTCTGTATGCCGAATGATTAAGCCATCACAGTGCGGCTTGTTTCACAATTCAACTGGTTCTTGATTTCCAGAAAGCGATCCTGACACCCAAGAAATGCACGCACGATACGTGGATCGAAGTGAGTGCCGCTATCACGCGTAATAATTTCGACGGCGGTTTCGTGGCTATAGGCGTCTTTGTAAACGCGAACACTCGTAAGCGCATCATAAACGTCCGCAACAGCAGTGATGCGGCCACACAGTGGGATCTCATCACCGATCAGGCGATTGGGATAGCCTTTCCCGTCATACCGCTCATGGTGGGTCAGCGCGATGTCGATCGCCATTTTCAAATAGCCAGCAGAAGGGTAGCAGGTCGCTACTTCGGCCAACGTCTGAGCACCAAGCGTCGTGTGAGTTTTCATGACCTCAAACTCTTCTGTCGTCAGGCGACCTGGCTTGAGAAGAACGGAGTCTGCAATCGCGACCTTACCAATGTCGTGCAATGGGCTGGTCAAATACAACAGCTTCACATACTCGCCATCAATGATGTCGTGGAACTCGACTTGCTTGGACAGTTCTTCAGCAAGGATCTTCACATAAGTACGAATCCGCTCGAGGTGATCGCCAGTCTCTTTATCACGCGATTCCGCCAGTTTCGCGAGCGAGAAGATCGTCATCTCGCGACTTTCCAGACTGATGATCCGCTCGCCAGCTCGAATCCGAACAATCAGTTCCGCAGGATTGAATGGCTTGGTCAGAAAATCATCCGCACCGGATTCCAGGCCTTGGACGACACCTTCCATGGATGAAAAGGATGTCAGCAGAATGACGTAGATATAGTTATCAAGTCCACGATCACGAATTTCTTTACAGAGTTCGAGCCCCGTCTTACCCGGCATCTGCCAGTCAGAAATGAAAATACGATAGTCACCAGTACGCAGCAGACTCGACGCTTCAATGCCATCACAGGCTGATGTCACGTCGTAGCCAAAAGCTTCCAACGTGTTGGTCAGCATATCGATGGTATTGGGATCGTCGTCTGCGATAAGGATTTTCATCGTGGCTGTCGCTTTGGAAGGCAGGATAGCTTCGGGTCAGGATCACTCGTGGCGACATTCTGAATCAGGACGGGCAGCTGCTCCTGGAGCAGTTTATTGTTTTGTTTGAGGTCCGCGAGCGCGCCAACGGCGATCGGAAGCTGCGACTCCCGACAGGCATCTTCAATCGATGCCGAGTTCTCGCGAATCAGATTGGCTCCCAGATTAGCTGCCTCACCTTTCAGACGATGCGCGAGTAGACTCACCTCTTCGAGTTGCAGCTCAGAGAGGGCTTTCTCAATTTTGCCTTCAAGTTCACTGGTACTGATCTGGAAACGCTCGATGAGTCGTCGAGCCAGATCGCGGTTCCCCAGGCAACGCGACAGCAACTGAGGCACGTCAATCGACAGCAACGACTCGACCGCTTTTGTGCTGATACTCACAGCGTCGCTTGGTGAGTCACCATCGCGAGTTTTCGAATCAGTTGTATGAAATAAAAAGTTAACCACGACGCACCATTTTCTGCTGGCCGACACGAAAACCACTCAGACCTGGCTTTAATGGACGCATCGGACTCAACGTGATGTTGTTTTCTTTTGTGCCGTTGTCTTGGAGCAGTAACGACTTCCGCCCAGAACACTAGTGAGCATTCCGTTCAGATTAGTAAGACAATCCGGACAAGACGACACGTTGAAACCGTACGACACAAAGTTCATGCGCCAGTCTCGACGATGTCGTCATCCGTCGAAAAACGTGGTTTCCATGAGACGCAAAATCATCCAAACGGTTAATCTGCCTAAGTCTCACGAACGTCATGATCGTTAATAGCCATCCAGCCTGATCCTGATGTAGGAGCACTCTCAACGAAATAGGGCACAGCAAGTTACAAAACTCGCTGTGCCCTGAATTCAAAAGTCGTTTGAGACGAACGCTGATTTCTCAACGTCCCGAAGTCTTAGCCTTCCGTCAGTTCGGCATCTTCCTCGGAGAGTTCCGAATCCACATTGGGAATGTGTGGACCACGGAGCCCTTCCGCAGCATGAAAGCGGTTGCGTGCAATCGCAGGCTCGCGAGCGATGAAGTTCATAATGACTCCGCTGCTGTCGCGGAACATTTCCATCTCGTCGACATTGTAGCCGGCGTCTGCAAACAGCTTGCGACAGTCACCTTCGGTTCGCTGATAGAAATACCAGTCAACGTGCCATTGGTACTCAGCAGGGTAGTACTTCAGGAAATCCTTGAACGCAACATAGACCACGCCGTTCTCGCCGACCGTTTCTCGCCACCCATTGAGCATACGGATCATGTAGCGATCAGGAATGTAATCACACAGCCCGACGCTGTAGATCATGTCGACTTCGCCGAAACGCTCGATGTTCTTCTGAGAAGAAGTCATCTTCAGGGCGTTATAATTGACGCAGTTGAGGTCGAGTGAGCTGGCGTTCTCAGCTGAAACGTTTTCACGCAGAAATTCCAGGGCGGTATCGTCTGAGTCGACGCAAGTCAGCGTCATCCCCTCAGGGGCGACGAAATCGTGTGTGTATTCACGCCCCGGGCCGCACGCAACATTCAGGACAGAAAAGCGAGCCGACCGGCTGGCTGCTTCTTCCTGAATGAACTGCTTGACGTTCGCCAGTCGCGTACAAACTCCGCGAGCCAGATCCGTATTCAGGAAATACAGATCCAGATACCCGCCAATGCCCGTCGACTTGGTCTGGCCGTCATAGATGGAAGAGAGCATCAGATAGTCGCCCGGATAGCCACGAGGTTTGACCTTGGCTCGCTGCATGAACCAGCTCTGGTCGAACCATGGCGCGATGGCATCACGGAACTTGCTCTGCATCTCCTTCAATAAATCGGTATTCGACCCGATCGCAATTTCAGCCGCCTCGCAGGCATCGCGTGAGCGGTGGAACGCCACCGTCAACTCCCGGAGAAATTCATCATCTTGAGGAATTTGACCAGCGGGGATGCGACGCTCAAGGCTTGCAAGGGCATCAGTAAATGCTCTCACATCAACGGAGAGAAAGCTGTCAATGTCGAACTCGTCCGTCTGCATAAACTCTCCCATGAACACAGCACCTTTCGTGAATAATAAGATGTCTCAGATATGCAAATAATGATGATCGTATAGATTGGGCACATTCTTCTGATTGTCAACAAGTTCTTGCTCAACTGTCGCAACTTGAGGGTAATCCCGGTTGTGCGAATTAAGAAAATTACGTGAGTTGACGGGATTCGAAGGGACGTTGTTTTTGGAGAACACGATGCCAGAAGGCAACATGAGATGAGTTTGCGAGCTACATCTTTATGAGAGAACGAATGAGCTCTGGTCCTCTTCAAAGACCGCCATCCTGCACATCGTTTCGTGGCCAATGCATACCACCGAATGGTGACTGATACGATCTCAGCCGAATCATGTACCCCGATAACCCACAAGCTCAAATCAACAGCGCACAGGGCAGACCGCACCTGCAGGCCCCCTTATCGATTTCAGGCAATCGTTTTCACGTCCAAGATGTCACCTCAACTGACCTGACCGGTAGTACACGCCACGGACTTGACCGACAGACTGGACGATCAGTTCTCATGAAGGTCGTGCATCCTCAAGAAATCTCGCCGGTCCTGCTGCTGCAGATTCAGCACGAGATCCAGGCGCTGTCAGATATCCATCATTCCAATCTTGCAGAGTTGCTGCATAGCGGAGAAGAGCAGGGCTGGTTCTGGCTTGTTTATGAATTTGACGCCTCAGAAACTTTGCAGACGCGATTCACCCGCGGCGTTCTTTCGCTGACTCATTCCTTGCAGATCGTCGAGCAGATTCTCAAAGCAACTCATGCGCTCCACCAACATGGCATCGTGCCGAGATCTCTCCGCCCCGAGAATGTTTATCTGCGTGACGACGGCGAGAACGTACAGATTCGACTCGCAGCCATTGACTCGATTGATTCCTCGCTGTTTCTGTCTTGCTTCGATGCAGATTCAAAACACTTCCTTCAACTGGCAGAATGCATTCCTCCCGAACAGTCCGGCGTCATTGACGATGCCTTCACTGAGCTTTCTAACATCTATGCAGTCGGTTGTTTATTGTTCTGGTGCTTGAGTGGACGAACACCATACCAGGCAACAACTCTCAACGAGCTGCTGCTTCGACAGGCGACCATGCAGGTTCCCAAACTTCGGGAACTCGGCGTCCTCGTCCCCAGGGCCGTTGATGAAATCATCCAGCGTGCCATGAGCCGCGAGCAACAGGAGCGATACCAATCGACCCGAGCAATGGCTGACGACGTCCGTCAGCTTCTTGAGGCCTTGGCGACAGGAAATTCCGATCCCGACGTCTCGATCGGGGCGAGCGACTATCGAAAGTCCCTGCTGCAACCATCATTTGTCGCGCGGACCAAAGAGCTCGATCAACTCAATACAGTCATTCAGCGTACTCAAGTCGGCCAGGCCGGTTTACTGTTTCTGGAAGGACAGTCTGGCTTCGGCAAATCGCGACTGACGCTGGAGTTCACAACACGCGCAACCCAACACGGCATAAGCGTCTACCGCGGACAGGCGACGTCTGATGCCGTTTCCTCGCCATTTGAACTATTGGAAGGCATCGCAACCGGGTTTGAAGCCGCCTGCCGGGCAAATCCCAAGTTGGCCGCCACCACCATTGACGCCCTGCAGGAACAGCGTTTCACCGTCGCTAAAGCCTTGCCACGTCTGGCGAGAT
Organism: Planctomyces sp.; assembly: GCA_005778225.1. GTDB lineage: Bacteria > Planctomycetota > Planctomycetia > Planctomycetales > Planctomycetaceae > SXPC01. The sequence continues at coordinate 5,609 of SXPC01000268.1, forward strand.
TACTGGATGCCGAAACAACTGATCGAGAAGACTCCAGCCCAGCCGGTGAGTCACGAACCCTGGCCGCCCTGGTTGCCTTTCTCGATGCACTGGGTCGCAAAGCCTGCCCCGCAGTCGTCATTTTCGACGACTGCCAATGGGCCGCTGACCTCGTCTACGGTCTGCTCCAGCGCTGGAAGATGAAACACAGTTCGCAGCAGTCACTGCAAAACTTCGTCCAGCTCGTGGTGATCTTTCGGCAAGAAGAAGTCGCGACAACGGATGCGCTGCGCAAAATCACCCCCGATGCCCACATTCAATTGGGACCTCTCGGAGAAAACGATGTCCAGAGACTCGTCGAGTCGATGGCCGGACCACTACCCAAACAGGCATTAGAAACGATCATCCGACTGGCAGACGGCGTCCCGTTCATGGCCAGCGCAATTCTCCACGGCCTTGTGGAATCGCAGGCACTCCTGCCGGGAACCAACGGCTGGGAAGTCGATGTCAATGAAATCGTCAAAGCAAGATCATCTTCGCATGCAGCCGCATTCCTCTCTCAGCGGATGTCTCAATTGCGACCCGACACACGTCGCCTTCTCTCCATTGGAGCCGTGCTCGGAAGCCACTTCGATCTGATGGCAGCGATGGAACTGGCGGGCTTCTCGAAATCCGATGCCATCGAGGCCGTCAATGATGCGCGACAACGTCACCTGCTATGGTGCCAGGTGTTGGATGGAACTTGCTCCTTCGTCCATGACAAAGTTCGAGAAACGATCCTGTCACTCTTAAGTGACCAGGACCGAAAACAACTTCACGGAAACGCAGCAACCTTCCTGAGCCTGAAATTCCCTGAGCGGGCAGCCGAACTGGCTTATCACTTTGACGCAGCAGGGGAAAGCGAACAGGCCTTACCCTACGCACTCGAAGCAGCCAGTTTCGCTCATTCGCGACATGCCCTCGAAGTGGCAGAACAGCAATACGCCATCGCCTATCGAGGCATGAATTACGCTTCAAACGAAAAACGCTTTGCGATCACCAGAAATCTCGGCGAAGTCCTCATGCTGCGTGGAAAGTATGGACCCGCTGAGAAAATGCTTCACGAAGCATCTCGCTGGACCTTGGGAACGCAGGCCCAGGCAGAAGTGCGAGGAATGCAGGGTGAGCTCAACAAAAAGCGTGGCGACATGGAAGGCGCGGTCAAAGACTTCGAAGCCGCACTCCAGCTTCTCGGTCGCTCGTTTCCCAAGAGCAAGTTCGGAGTATCAATCGCCATAGTCTTCGGAGTGCTCACACAGTTTCTGCACACCATCCTCCCCTCCGTCTTTGTCCATCAGAAAAAGCGGTTACCCAACGAGCGCGAACGACTGATCATGCGTCTGCACAGCGAACTCTCGCACGGCTACTGGTACTGCCGGAGTGTCGTCCGTTGTCTGTGTGCGCATATGCGAGGCATGAACTTCGGCGAGCGGTTTCTTCCCAGCAGCGAACTCGCTCAGGCCTATTCCGACCACGCACCGGCAATGCTGCTCATGGGCTGGTTCCAGCGCGGGATCTGGTATGTCGAACGCTCGTATCAGATTCGCACCAGGCAAGGCGACCTGTGGGGACAAGGCCAGTCACTGAGCTTTCACGGTATCATTTACTACGCCGCCGCCCGATACGAAGAGTGCATCGAGAAATGTCGACGCGCCGTCCAGATCCTGGAACGAACAGGCGACTTCTGGCAGGTTCACATTGCCCGCTATCAGATCGCCGCCGCGTATTATCGTTTAGGAGATATCGAATCTGCTCTCGAAGAATGTCGACGCAACTACTCATCCGGCATGATGCTCGGAGATGAACAAGCCTCAGGCATCATTCTGGATGTCTGGGCGCGTTGTGCAATCGATCGTCTCCCGGAATCCATCCTCGACGCCGAGGTCGCGCGCGTTCGACCTGACGCACAAGGTCAGGCCCAGGTGACACTCGCGCGCGCCGTCCAGCTCATCAAACGCGGAGATCACCAGCAGGCTGGCGAACTGCTCAGAGTGACTGCCATGAATGTCGAGAAAGCAGGCGTCGCGAATCCTTATACCATGCCCGTCTACTCCTGGCTCGCAACCGCCTGGCGCATGACAGCCGAATCTCAGACCGCCCTCAACCCGCTGCAGAGAAAGCAGTGCCTGAAACGCGCACTGCGAAGCTTGCAGATTGCTCTTGGACAATCGTGGCGGTTTCGAAACGAACTGCCCCACTTGTACCGTGAACTCGCTCTCGTCGAAGCCATGTCAGGACATTCCCGACGCGCCAGACGAGCCATCAAGGCCAGCATCGCGATCGCTGTTCGACAGCAAGCCAGACTCGAATTTGCTCACACTCAGGCAGAAATGCTGCGCATCGCCAAAGAGTTCGGCTGGTCCAACCTTGATCAGGTTATCGGGCCGATTCCAGCGAATTTCTCAGAAGGACAGTTTGGTCAACTCGATGTCACTCAGCATCGCTCAGGTGTTCACTCGCTGTCTCTTGTCGACCGGTTTGAAACACTGATGCAGTCAGGACGCAACATTTCGTCCGCGTTGTCTCGCGATGTCATCTGTTCAGAAACAGAATCCGCAGCGAAACGCTTACTTCGTTGTGAGTCTGTGAAAATCGTCTGGGTCAATGAGCAAGGAGACATCACACACTTCGCCTCGGAGCCGTCCAGCGAATCCCGAGTTGACAACGATTTGATCAAGAAAGCCGTACAGCAACGTACGGTCATTTCACGTATCCCGGTCGATCTCGATACCGGGTTGGAACTCCCCATCTCCGAAATCGTGGCTCCCATTCTCGTTCGCAATGAAGTCGTGGCCTGCCTTGTCGGCTCGCATAAAGGACGCAAGCACATCTTCGGCGCTGACGAAGAGAAGATTGCAAAATTCATCGTCAACCTCGCCGGCGCTGCCTTCGAAAACGCAGAAGGCTTCGCACAACTCGAACAGTTGAACCTGACTCTCGAACATCGTGTCGCAGAAAGAACCACTGCTCTCCAACAACGAGCCGAGCAGTTGACACTCTCGAATGATCAGCTCGAACGCGTCGCTTCAGAACTCCGCACAACTCAGTCTCAGCTGGTTGTCTCCAAGCAGATCGCTGAAGAAGCTAACAACGCTAAAAGCCGCTTCCTCGCCGCCATGAGTCACGAAATCCGGACACCCATGAATGGCATCATCGGCATGTCCGAACTTGCACTGCGTTCCGACCTTGATCGACAACAGCAGACCTACCTGCAAACCGTTCGCAGCTCAGCAAAGTCTCTGCTCACCATTCTCAATGACATCCTCGATTTCTCTAAAATTGAAGCAGGAAAAATGGAAGTCGATTCCATTCCCTTTAATCTTCATGACTCCGTAATCGACGCCGTGCGCCTGTTTGCTGCGACCGCAGCACAGAAATCGCTCGATCTCAATTGCCGGATCAGGCCCGATGTTTCGCAACGACTGATCGGCGATCCCAACCGGCTTCGCCAAATCCTCGTCAACCTGCTGGGGAATGCCATGAAATTCACCTCCTCAGGATCGGTCGGAGTCGAAGTCTTCCAGGAATCCTCTGACCAGTTTCAGACTTCCATTCACGCCATTGTCAAAGACACCGGAATTGGAATTCCCAAAGACGTCCAGGCGCGCATCTTCAGTCCGTTCGACCAGGGCGAAGCATCAGTCACCCGTCGATATGGCGGTACCGGCCTGGGGCTGTCAATTTCCTCGCAGCTCGTCGAATTGATGAATGGACGAATCTGGGTGGAGAGTACACCGGGAATCGGCAGCCAGTTCCATTTTGTCATCTCTCTCAGCAACGATCCGCAGGATTCATCGGATCTGTTCACCACTCACTCCGTCTCACATTCAAGTTCCTGCCTCGTGTATAGCGAACGGCTCGACGTGCTGAGAACTTACGAAGAGGATCTCCCGTCATTTGGCTTCAATGTACTCGGCGCCAATAGCTTCGAACTCGCCCAGGCCATCACGATGCTGCCAGACTTTGGCGATCAGTGCACGCTCCTGTTCGACCTCGATCAACAGCCAGCCTCTGCAGTCCGGTCAATCCAGCAACTCATCTCCCATACAGGCATCTCTCCATCTTCGTTCGTCATTCTTGCTCCGGCAGGTATTGAAACGTCCCTCGTAGAACTTCGAGCAATGGGAGTGACATCCATCCTCGAGAAGCCAGTCACTTACCGCGCAATCGCAGATACGCTGACATCACGATCCATCTCGGAAGAACACAGCATCCCGGCAGAACAAAACATCGACAGTGATCGCCCACCGCTGAAGATCCTGGTCGTCGATGACAGTGACATTAACCTGGAAGTCGCGAAAGGCATTCTGGAATGGTTCGGCCAGGATGTTGAGATCGCATCGAGTGGCGCCGAGGCATTGAAACTTCTCGAAGATCGACAATTCGATCTGGTCTTCATGGATATCGAAATGCCAGAGATGGACGGCCTGACAACCATGAAGCACTACAACTCGTTCGTCCACACCTCAGGCCGAAAGCAGTCCGCCGTCTACGCGATGACAGCTCACGTCCTCGATTCCATGAAAGCAGACTGCCTCGCCGCTGGCATGGTTGGATTTATCTCCAAGCCGATTGAAGTCAGTGAACTTGAAGATGTCCTCGCACAACACCAGACAGCATCACTGCACCAATAGTAGATAACATTCAGGACAGGCAGGTGAGTCACCCCCGACTCACCCGCATCTCCTATTCCATCACTTCGTAAACACGACTTTCTGACCATTGTTAATCGGCTGGAAGTCGAGCGTCTTGTCGTCTTTCAGCGCGATCGTGCTCAGCATCGTGCCACCAGAATCAGGCTGCATCACCATATTATTACCACGCACAACATAGGCCCCCGACACCGACTGCGGCTTGCCATCACGCGAAAATGACCAGGTGAATTCATCCTTATCACTGAGCGTCATTTCAAAATCTCCATCAGCTGTTTTCGAAGTCCAGTCCCCGTAGAGCTTCTCCATCGGAAAAGCAGGTTTTTCGAAGTCGGGCTCCTTACCCGATGCAGGAGGTTCAGCAGCATCCGCTGGCTTGGCATACATCTTCACCAGCTGAGCCGACAACTGATCCTTCGGCTGCAACTTGACGACATCTTCCAGGACAATGACCGCATCATCCGTATGACCACCCGTGATGTAATGATAAGCCAGCAGAAACATCGGGCCTGCATCCTGCTGATGTCCCTGGACGTAAGTCTCCAGCGATCTCAACTGAGTCGTGTAAGCATTTGAGTCTGCATACAAGCTGATCAACGTCGTCCAGTCCCATCCGGGCCCCGCAGCCAATACGGCATGAATCGTCGCTGCAGCATCCTTGTATTGCCCAAGAGCAAACAGGCACAACGCGCGAAATTCATTGATCGCCGCATCCTCAGGAGCAATGGAGAGCGCATCATTGGTCAGCGTCAACGCCTGCTGGTAGTCGCCTTGATAAAAGGACGACCGGGCCGCGTTGAATTTCTCTGTCACAGGGTCAGTCTTCGCAGCAGTCGTATCATCGGCGCCGGTATCTACACTCGCCAGTTGGGCTGCTTGAGTGTCGTAACTCGGATCTCCTACAATCGGCTGGTTGTAAGTAATCTGGGTGTCGCCCACATAAACGGGTTGCGTGTAGTAAGGGTTGTAATAGCCACCGAGACCAAAGGCGTAATTGACCGCATTGATCCCCCACATTGTCGCTCCAAACCCCATCGCGACAGGGTACTCATCCCACAAGTAATTCCAGCGACCATAGCCCCAGGCAGGGGCATAGCCATTGTACCAGCCACCCCAGTTACGCGACCAATGCCCCGCAGGTCCTGAGTAGCCCGCATAGCCAAACGCACCATTCGGTCCGACCGCGACACCATGTCCCCAGACATTGCCATTCGGCCCCCAGCCGACCGTTCGACCGTAGGCACCATTTTCTCCGATTCCGGTCGTATGCCCCCAGTGACCGCCGTTTGGTCCCCAGGCTCCCGTGTGTCCCCAATAACCATTCGGCCCCCAGAATCCCACATGATTCACGTCGGTTCCATTCGGACCTGTCCATTGCTGATGATGCCAGTCAGAGTCATCCCAGTGAGTCTGCATATCATCAAATCGGTTCGCCAGATCCTGATGTCGAGCCGGAATCGAATTCGGATTCCCTGGAGTAAAGCGTTCCCCAGAACCACCACCGGCAGGATTCAAACCAGGCAAACGCTCTCCTGCTCCTCCTTGCCCCGGCCGTGTTCCCGGCGTCCAACGCTCACCAGCGCCACCTTCTCCTGGGCGACTCCCAAACGGCAGCCTCTCCCCCGATCCACCTTGTCCGGGCCGAGAGGGACCTGGACCTAAGCCAGGCAGACTTCCGCCATCCGAACCCGGTCTCGTATTCCCTGCAATACCTCCGCCAGGCCCACGACCAGAAAAGTCAGGACGTTGCGAAGGAAAGTTGTCTGGCAGATTCGGACGAGGCCCATCGCCCCCAGGACGCTGGGCAGGGCGATTCCCACCACCAGCCAGATCCGGACGATTGATTCCTCCATCTGGTCGAAGTTGAGGGCGGTTCGCGTTATTCATTCCCCCTGCCCCTTGATTCGGCAGATGCACAGGATTGCCGCCACTGGGCAGTCCCCCAATTCGCGACCCGCCGCCCATAGAACCGCCACCTTGAGGGCGATTCCCAGATGGCAGGCTTGGTCGAGACGGTTGGCTGGGGCGAGACGGTTGGCCTTGTGGCCGGGAGGGAGCCGACGGCATGCTCGGATGGAACCCTCCACCAGAACGCCCACCCCCACTCGGCATTCCACCTCCACCGCCATGAAACCCACCTGACGGCATACCTCCCCCACCATGGAAGCCCCCGCCTCCGCCACCACCTCCGCGGAAGCCTCCCCCGCCACCACCGCCTCCACGAATTCCAATCGCCCACGTCGGCGAAACAATCATCAAACTCGATAACAACGCCACTAAACCGTTCTGCCACACAGCGCGTTTCATGTCCTGAATCCTTGAATGTATGAGTAGCAGCTTCGACCAGTCAGAAGCTGAGGACAAGCCAAATCAAAACCGATTATCGCGATGCCGCACGTCCAGGCTCGGGCGGCTGACGTACAACACGATGAGTCATTCCCGGCAATGTCTGCCCACCTCTGGTCCGCAGATCCTGAGAGATGATCAATCCATCGGCGCCATCACCCCGATAGGTCAGAAGTGAACTATGTCCAACCCCCATGGCATCCACGCCAGACAGATTCACCGACCAGACGCCCTCATCACTGACACTCCACAAGCCCGTCGCAGAACCTCCCGTCGAATCAAACACCCACGACCGAAACTGCTTGGCCCCTGCATCCCATCCAACGCGATGCGAGCCTTTCATCGCCACACCCGTCACATCCTTCAATACAAAATCTGCCAGCAGAAACTGCTCATCTTCCGACCATTTCCACGTGGTCGAAGTCGCTGTCCCGCCCGCTTCTTCGCGCCAGGCCCCTAATAACCAACTGAGTGTCTCCAGATGCTGATGCGGCGTCGTTCCCTCCAGTTCAATCTCACGTACACTCGCCATCAGCCATTTGTCACCCACGCGGACATGAGTCGCCGAGTAATGAACTCCCGAGACGAACTCACCTTTCTCATCGATATGGCGAGCAACTCCTTCATGCACGAGAACATTTTCCGCAATCGGTCGAATCGAGATCAGATTCAACTGCAACTTGACCGGAGGCGTGCTCTCGAAGAGGGCTTTGAACTCCCCTTCGATAACTTTCTGACCGTGAAAGACAACGCCATCGATATCGATATATTCCGCTTCCGGAGTAAACAACTCAGCCAGCTTGCCAGCATCCCGCTGATCAAACAGCGCGATGTAATTCGACATCGCTTTCTCGATCCGAGTCTGAAGCTCTTTCGGATCAGGCTGCTGAGCGACAGCCTGCGAGCCGTAAAGAAGCATTCCACCGACTAGCAAAAGGGCCCTGAGCGACTTTTTCATACTTTCCTCTCTCGATTGATGCGCGTGATCGTTTGCCCAGACTGATTGTGACACTCACCCATCAGCGATTCAATAGGCAAGAATACAGACAGAGCGTCTATTAAGTCTTTCTCGCAACAACATTTATCCCATTAAGTCACTCCCAGTTCTCATGGTTTCACCGCGGCTTGACTGGCATCCGACGGAAGAGTTTTACTAACCGTTACATCTGTCAGATGCATCTCAACTCCCAGAATCCTTCATCAAGACCTGCTCGTTTTCCTGCCAGAGTACGTCGATTCTATTAAGGTAAAACCTTCCATCAATGGTGGTCAAAACAATGGCACGGATGCGCAATTCAATTCTGGGTACCTGTCTGGCTTTATGGTCGTCGATCGCAGTGGCGCAGGAGCCATGCCTCCCGCCGACGGATTGCGTGACGGATGAATGTGGCGTCGGCAGCGTTGCTGAGCTGTCGTGCTTTGAAGAGTTCTGTTCGCGTGATACGCTGACCGGCGACTGGCTGGGAGCTCGGACGTCCCTGGCAGAGAAGGGGATCTCTTTTCAAGCAGACCTGACCCAGTTCTACATGGGCAACACAACCGGCGGGCTTGATCGAGAGTTCCGTTACGGCGGTCACGGCGATTACGTCGCCATGCTTGATATGGACAAACTGGCCGGTGCCAAGGGAATGTTCGTCAAACTGCGAGCAGAACACCGCTTTGGTGAGTCACTCGCCGGTGCGACAGGTTCCTGGCTGCCGCCGAACCTGCTGGCGGGACTGCCAGTTTCGAACTCGGAAGAACTCTTTCTGACAAATGTCCTGTTCACGCAGTTTCTCTCCGAAGAATTCGCCGTCTTCGCGGGGAAGATGGATACGCTGGACGGGGACACAAATGACTTCGCGCATGGTCGAGGAAAAACTCAATTCTCCAACTTGGGCTTCGTCATCAACCCAATTCTGTTGCGGTCGGTACCGTACTCAACACTGGCTGCCGGTTTCGTCTATCTCTATGAGGGCAAGCCGCTATTAACATTCAGCGTTTTGAACGCCACCGACACGACAACGACGGCGGGCTTTGATCAACTGTTTCAGAACGGCGTGACACTTGCGACCGAGCTTGACCTGCCGACAACCTTCTTCGACATGCCTGGACATCAGACTTTCGGAGGAGCCTGGTCAAGCCGTGAGTACGTCTCTTTGGATCAGGACCCGCGGATCATTCTTCCCAATGTCCCTGTCAACCGCGAAACAGGAACCTGGGGCTTGTACTGGAACTTCGACCAATACCTTTATACCTACTCCGATGATCCCACCCTCGGCTGGGGTCTGTTTGGACGGGCAGGCATTGGCGATGAGTCCACGAATCCACTCTCCTGGTTCCTCAGCTTCGGAGTTGGAGGACACAGCCCGATTCGCACACGTCATGCAGATAGCTTCGGCGTCGGCTGGTACTACTTTGATACCAGCAACGACTTGGAAGCCACCTTCGCACCCCTCGTGGGATCGCTGCAGGCAGGGCAAGGGGTCGAGCTCTATTACGACATCGCCGTCACGAAGTGGTGCCACGTCACGCCTGACATGCAAGTCCTGACATCGCCACAGGAAAATCTCGATACCTCACTCGTTGTCGGTGTGAGAACGAATCTGTCGTTCTAATGGATCATCACTGGAAGAGGGCGAGCGGACAACCAATAAAAAACGGCCCGATAGACAATGGTATCGGACCGTGACTTGCTGAATCGGTTCATGGTTCAGATCAAAGATCTGCAACCACGTTTACTTGGCAGGCACGACAGAGTCGAAGCCTGCATCGATAAATTGCCCACCTGTTTTCTGACGACAGTGAATTGCCAGGACATTGCGTCCTGCGCGTAACTGCTCGCGTGGAATTTCGAATGTCGAGTAATCCGTTGTCCAACCGGTAAAATCAGCGATCTGGACTCCGTTGAGATAGACGAGAACATCTTCATCATAGTGCATTCTCAACACGACATTCTCAGGCCACTTCTCGACATTGAATTCACGTCGCAGCCAGATATCGCTGCCGGACCATTCTGTTCCGACGATGGCGCTCGGGGTCTCTTTCTTTCCAAACCCACCCACACCGCGTTTCCATGACGAATCATCGAAGTCTGCCTTAGTCCATTGATCGTCTGGCTTGCTCAGCGTATACGCCCAGGTCACCTTCGCCCGCTCTGCGGTTTCCACGATCGGTTTCATCTCAGGGGCAACCGGCAGGTCAGCCCAGCCAGATGCTTTTGTGACATCCTGGGAGGCATACTTCGACCAGGCCTTCTCGTCGTAGAGCATTTGCAGGAAGACACCACCAACGACGGGGCGAGCCGTGAAGCCCTGCTTCTTTGCTGATGAGGTAAAGTACCAGTCCCCCATCGGAGCGCGATCAGGCGATTCATTGAGAAACAGGTGAACCGGTTCCATAAGGGCTTTGAAGTCGTCCGCGTTGCCGGTCAATGTCGCAGTCCACAGGATCCAGTCGAGCTTGGTGTAGTCCGAACGGTTATCGAGTGGCAGGCCATACTTGTTCTGAGATCTGCGATAGAACGCCATCTCCGCTTCAAAGACCTCCTTGGGGAACAGGTTGAACCCAAGCAGTCGATCCCAGACGAGATTGTACTTCTGGCTCCAGGTTCCCGGACGATCAAACGCCAGTCGCGTATGATCGCCATCTTTGGCCTCCTTGATCCAGCGTTCTGCAAAGCCCTTGGCAACCTTCCGTACGCGTTGAGCTTCATCGCCTTGACCATTCATCTCGCAAAGCAGGGCATACGCCCCCAATCCCATGATGGCTTTGGCACTCAGGTTGACATTGTGAGCCATGTGGCCAGCGAAGTCATCCGTGCAAAGCTGGTTATCCGGATCGAAACCCTTCTCCTCCAGATAAGCCGCCCACTTCGAGAGTTGAGGCCAGTAGATTTTGGCGAACTCTGCATTGTTCTCCATCTTCGCCAGGGCCGCAAAAAGAATCAGGATATTGCCACTTTCTTCGACGGGCATCTGATCGCGTTCACTCGTTTCACCACCCCCGTAAACCTGACCGTTTGCCTTGGGGTAAGTCCCAAGATCATGCGGTGCGAACGGAAACTTCCAACGCTCAGAAGCGGCGTATTCCATGAAAGGAGCCAGGAACGCTTTCGTCATCGTTGGCCCGAACAGCAGAAATTGGGGTGCCATCGGGTACAGAATGTCGGATGTCGCAATACACCCGTTGGAGAAGTTCTCCTTGCTGAACTGCAAAGGCTGACCATTGGCATCAGCAACGAACTTACCAGCAGCAAAACACTGTCGATAAGCCAATGCGCAGATCTCCGCATATTTCTGGCCACCAGCAGTCCGAAGGTCATCCATGAGCTGCTTATCGAACTTGTCGCAACGCTCAGTCAGCGAAGCGTATTCCTTAACAGACGCTTTCAGCAGATCCGCTGCAACCCAGCCATCCTTGCGCCAGTAAGGTCGGAGCTTGTTGTGCATGAACTCGATCGAGTAAATGTCGTCGTAAGCGAGGATCAAGTAATTCTGGACCTTCTTGGCTCCGACCACGCCGAAGTCGATCACAGCCGAGGCAATGACATCGCCCGCCTGGACGGGAAACTGCACGTCCGAAGAAATCGCTGTCTGTGCATTCGCAAGGATCTGCTGATAAGCCTCCCGCGTGTGGAACTGAAGCTTAGCATTGTTAGACTTCGGCACCGCGACATACAGGTAACCCCAGTCAATTCGCAGATCATCGCCCGAGCGAACCAGAACCTGCTGCGCCTTTGAACCAATCTTGAGCGCAGAGACGGTGTCGAATTCAACCTTCTCTCCCACGACCGGCTGAGCAAGCTTATCCGTTGCTAATTCCCCACCAGCGTCAAAGTGAAAGCTGACCTCATGCTCTTTCCCATCCAATGAAGTCACAGCGCAGGTGACATAGGTGACCGGGCGACTCAAAAGCAACACATCCTCAGGCAACGCCGGCGTGAGGAATGTCAGGTCGACATGGACCTGCTTGTTTTCAAACTGATAGATCGTCTTCGTCGGCAGAACTTCCAGCGAAACCTGCTTCATGGCAGGAACGGCTTTGGGCTCTGCTCCCATCAGTCGATTGACTTGGCCGTCGACTGTCAGATACGCATGGAGCCGGTGAGGGGATCCCGTCCAGTGCGTTGTCTCAACTTGATTCAATGCATCCGCTGACGACCAGATACTGAAATAGGGATCACAGGCAACGAGCGGGACCGAAGGTGGACGAAACTCCGTTTCTTCCGCCGCCGTGACAACACTACTACTCAAAACAACAATCACCAGACACAGGAGAATCTGTAACTGTCGACACGTTTTCCACGACGATTTCTGTCGGAGTCCGGCCTTGCGCATGCGAGCTGCCCTCGTTTCAATCAATTAACATACCGAAAAGGTTCACAATTTCTACTTAGATTTTAACGCAGACACGCATCAAAAAAAAGCGAACTGTTCCAGATAAGATTGACGATGGCTTATTAATGCAGAGGTGCCGGCTTGATGGCAGGCATTGCGTGATCGTCAGTCATCGCATCGCTGTGCAGATCACAGGGTCGATCAATGTCTCTGAAGGCAGCGGGATTTTCTAACAGGATCACTTCAGAAGCTGAGAGCGAACGAATCCAATGTTTGGCTCCCTGATCTCCTCGCAGTTGCATCAGATGCGAGAGGGCGCCAACTCCAAAACAGGCTGGTACGCCAGCTCCATCTATGTACGACGTCGCAGCGACAAGCACACATTTCGATCGGCGTTCGCGTATCAACCGTTGGTAATGATCGACGCTGATCAGAGGCTGGTCGCACAGAGTCAAGAGAATGGAATCCTTAGCATCAAGGTCGCCTCCGACGGCTTCACACGCCACACAAATACTGGACGACTGCCCCTGATTCCAATCGGGATTCTCAACGATCACTGCCTTCAAATCAGCTCGGGCAATCACGTCTCGAATCTTGTCGAACGACGATCCCAGGATCACAACAACGGAATCACAGCCGGCTTCCTCTAACTGAGTAATCGCGTGAACGATCAATGGCTGACCATTCCAGTCAGCTAACTGCTTGGGCGAACCAAAACGCGAGGAGCCACCCGCCGCTAGGACGACGCCAATGGTTTTCATTGCGCCGACTCTGCTAGGAACTCGACGTGTTGTTGGCGTCGGTTAGTAGCATCGACTCTCAGGCGAGTTTCCCGCTCGTGCAAAGGGCGGTCGAGTGATGCTAGGCTTGTCTTACTGCGTTTGTTTCGTCGGGCCAGGATTTCAGCAATGATCGAAACGGCGATTTCTTGAGGTGTCTGTGCCCCGATGTCGAGGCCAACGGGACTGCGCAGTAGTGAAAGTTGCTCGTCAGACAGTTGATGTCCGTGTTCGTGCATTCGAGCAAGCATCTTGGCTAACCGGCGCTTCGAACCGAGGAGCCCGATATTCTTCACCCCTCGATCAATAAGGACCGGAAGAAGTTCAGCATCTGAGTCGATGTTATGTGTCAGGAGAAGAACTTCGTCATCGGGACGGAATGCGAATTCCCCTGCGAATTGGTGGAGACTCTGACAGGCAATCGTTGTCTTTGGAAACCGGCTTGGGTGCGCCAACTCAGGTCGTTCGCCAACGACAGTCACGTCCCAATCCATCGTGACGGCGAGATTCGAGACAGGCATCACGTCGTCGCCGACACCGAAGATAACAAGCCGAGGTGAAGGCTGCAGATACTCGAGCGCGACTTCGATGTTGCCAGTCTCAGTTACGATCTCTGCTGTCGATGATCGGCGTAACTCCCAGCAGTCTTCCATGATTGGATCAAGCAACTCAAGGATTTCATGAGCAAGGTTGTAAGACTGAAGGCCTGCCGTATCGCGATGCCCCAGATGCTGGCCTGCAGTGATATCAGAACGCTCACTTCGATAAACTGTTGCCATCACAATCGGCGTGTGTTCCTTCTGACTGCGGAGGGGAACAGACAGAGCAGGGTGATTGACCGATCGGATGCGTTGGGCAAGAACGTAAACAACGCCCTCACAACCCGTATTGTAAGCACTCCGCGCGGGAATCGAGTTCCCTCGTGTATCGAACGCTAATAGCTTCGGGCCTGACTCTGTCTCCGCCCAGACTCGTCTTCGCAGGTCTTTCTCCAGACAGCCACCGCTGATGTACCCGAGACGTTCTCCCGATTCCGTAAGCAGCATGCGAGCACCCGGGCGACCATAACCACTTCCTTCCAGTCGCACGACCGTGCAGAGAATCACGATCTCTCCATCCATGACTGCTTCGCGTGCTGTTTCGAGTAATTCACGCATGCGCAGATCCTTTCAGGAATCGCTCTGGAGTCATCGGAAGGTCGTATAGGCGCCGTCCCGTTGCGTTATAGATGGCGTTTGAAATGGCAGCGGCCACTCCCGTGATTCCGATTTCTCCAATTCCCTTCCCACCGATGGGGGAGGCGTTGAAGTCGGGATCGGTGATCCACATGACATCGATTTTCGGTATGTCAGCCTGCACGGGGACGTGATACTCAGCCAGGTTGTTGTTGGTAATGCGACCAAGATGGTGATCCCATTTTGTCTCTTCCATGAGAGCATGGCCGACACCCATGATCATCGCCCCCATGAATTGACTGCGGGCAGTCTTCGCATTCATGATCGTCCCACAGGCATAACAGGCGAGCATTCTTCTCATGCGCACGATGCCGAAATCTTCATCGACACCAACTTCCACGAACTGGGCACCGTAAGAATGATTGGCCGTCTTCGAATCCTTACCAGGCTGGAAGCTGCCGACCTCAGCGACGCTGTCTTTCTTTGCTTGCTTCAAGAGATCAACAAGACTGATCGATGCTGACGGCCCAACGAGTTTCCCCTCGGCGAAGCGAACATCATCCACTTTCAGTGATTTGAAGTCCGCGTTGGTACTGGCCAGTTTCAACAGATTCGACTTCAAAGCATCGACCGCTTTCCGCACAGCTCCGCCCAGACTGAAAGTCGTCGAACTCCCGCCAGAAATACCGCCCGGCGGTAACGTGGAATCACCAAGTTCCATCGTTACGTTCTTTACGGGAATCCCCAGAAGACTGGAGAGTAGCTGGCATTGGACGGTCTCCGTCCCCGTTCCCAGTTCGTGAGAACAACAGTCAATGTGGGCAGAGCCATCCGACTTCAGCGTCACCCGAGCCGCCGTCGGAAACCCGAGCGCAGGAAACGTCGCAGGCGCCATTCCCATGCCGACAAGCCAGTGACCATCCCGCGTGGAACGAGGAGATTGATTCCGATTCGCCCATCCAAACTGCTTGGCCCCGAGTTCCATGCACTCGACCAGATGACGCCCGCTGTAAGGTTTCTGACTGTGCGGCTCGATCGAAGGCTCATTGCGTTTTCTGAACTCAATCGGATCGAGTTTCAGCTTGTCAGCCATCACATCCATGGCGACCTCCAGCGCGAACATGCCAGGAGTCTCAGGAGGTGCTCGCATAAAAGTCGGCAGCTGAGAATCGACCCGACATTGTGTCTGGTCGAGCTTCAGGTTGGGAGTAGCATACATCGAGCGCGATGGCATCGTGAACGCCTCCGCATAGACGTCCTTGCGCGAGGTCGATGCAAACCCCGAATGAATCAACGACTCAATCTTCCCATCCGAATCTGCACCGATCGCGACACGTTGGAACATCGGCGTGCGATGCCCCGTCCCGCCATACATCATCTCACGCGAGATCGCAATCTTGACCGGAGCCTGCATGACCTTCGAACACATGATAGCAAGAATCGAGTGTGGCCACATGAGTCCTTTAGACCCGAATGCCCCGCCGACCAGTTTGCAGATCACCTGCACCTGTTCGGGCTTGAGTTCAAACATCTGCACCAGCGTCATCTGGCTCAGCGAAATACTCTGCGATGCGTCATAAACTCGCAGAAATGGTTCGCCATCCTTTTCTTTCCAGTCGGCAATTGTCGCATGAGGCTCGATTGGATTATGGTGATTGGCAGCGAGTTTGAATTCGAGATCGACCTGGACAGCGGCTTTCTTCAAAGCGCCGTCTGGATCACCCATTGTAAACGTGGGTGGCTCACCTTGAAGGTCTTTCGGACGTTCATCAGCCGGCGATTGAAAGACATCCGTTTGATGCTCTGAAACTTCGTATTCCAGCTTCACCGCCATCGCCGCATCACGAGCCGCTTCGAATGAATCCGCGATCACAGCCGCCATGTATTGGCCAACGAAATAAACATTCCGCTCAGCGGCAGGAATCAAACTCGACGCCAAAGAAGTTCCGAAGTTCGATTCCCCGGCTGGCTTGACCTTCTTAACGCGAGGGACATTCTCAGGCGTAAGAATCATTCTCACCCCCGGCATCGATTCGGCAATCGCCGAATTGATACCGACCACTTTCCCGCGAGCAATCATGCTGAGCACCGGCATCGCGTATAACAAACCGTCGACTTTCCATTCGGCAGAGTAGGGGGCAGTCCCCGTGACTTTCGCTCGACCACCTCGACGTTCGAGCGGTTGACCGACGGTGTCATCATAGGTGAGAGGCGTAAAGCCAGTTTGAGCCATGGGATCATTCCTGTCATTGTGATCGTAGTCAAAGGGCTGGGAAGTCTGTTAAGAACGTCCATGCTGCATGGAGAGAATGGTTGCGTCTGTCATCGGCCCTTGATCCCGCAACGTCTGCAGCGCGCGGATGAGCATCTTCTTAGCCACATCAACCTTGAACTCGCTCCCCGCGGGCGGTTGGGCACCAACCAAAGCAGCATTCGCAGCGACGGCAAATGTTTCGTCGGACGCGGAAGCACCTTCCAACTTTTGCACTGCGGCGACGCTGTTCCACGGAATTGGTGCCAAGCCCCCCAGCGCAACATTCGCCTTCGTAATCTTCGCTAAACTGCCGTTACCGTCCATCTGCAAACCGATCGCAGCGCTGGCGAGAGCAAAGGCATAGCTACTGCGCTCGCGAATTTTGTAGTAAAGGCTGTTACGAGCAGTTTCAGTCAGAGGCAGCGTGATAGATGCAATCAACTCACCCGGCTTCAATGTCGACTCGTATTGAATCGCCTTTTCAGGGAGTCGATAAAGGTCCTTCGCCACGACCGTCCGTTTCCCTTCCGAACTGATGAGATTCACCTCACCGCCAAAAGCCACGAAAACATTCGCAAAGTCACCCGGATAGGTTCCGACAAGCCGGCCATTGTGGCCGATGATGGCGAGACTCGACGTATCAGCATCTGCTCCAAAGGGCATGTCCGTCCGCTGAACTTCATCGTCACGCTCGCGCAGATCCTGATGTCGAAAATAAGCTGTCCGCGTTCGCTGCAGCAAGTTGCCGGCCATTGTCGCCATGTTGCGAATCTGCGGTGAAGCAGCTTGAATGAGCGAGTGTCGAATGGCAGGGAACAGCCTTTGGAGCTGTTCATTCTCAGCCAGTTGAGCCATGGTAACCGCGGCCCCAATAGTCACCTTGTCGCCTGCGATCAGAATTGAGTTATCGAGAATTGGCGAAACGTGAACCAGAGTTTGTGGCTTGAGGACATTGATTTTCATCAAATCAACCAGCGTCGTTCCACCTGCCAAAGGCATTGAGTCCTCGGTTCGGACAGCTCGAAGGGCGGTATCAATCGTTGCGGGATTTTGAAAAGTGAAGGGAATCATGAAACCGCCTCCCGTGCCTGTTGAGAAGTAAGACTAAGCACCTGACTGGCGGGATCGACCGCCTCCTCAACACCAGCAGTCTGGCGAACGGCAGCCAGAATATTCGGGTAGGCCGAACAGCGGCACAGATTCCCGCTCATCCACTCGCGAGCTTCTTCTTCACTCCCGGTCGCATGACCTTCCTCAATACAGGCAATGCCCGACATGATCTGCCCCGGCGTACAATATCCACATTGATAGGCATCGCAGCGAAGGAACGCTTCTTGTAGAGGATGCAATTCATCAACCGAGCCGATGCCTTCAATCGTCGTGACCTCTTTACCATGAACAGTTGCCGCTAAGGTCAGGCAGGAAAGAACGCGTTTCCCATTAACGTGCACCGTGCAGGCCCCACAGGCCCCCTGGTCACATCCTTTTTTCGTTCCGGTCAGATGAAGCCGTTCGCGTAGCAGATCGAGCAGAGTTGTGCGTGTATCGATGTTGGCCTTTTGCGAGGCTCCATTCAGCTTCATTTCAATTTCAACGGAATACGTCGGCATTCCAGGGGATTCTGAAGCCGACAAACCGGCCTGCTGTTCTTTTCTGACGACATTGCCTGCCACGAGCACTGCTCCAGAGGTATTCATGAAGTCTCGCCGAGAGACGCCGTTCGTTTCGCCGTGATTCCGGGGCATTGAATCCTCCTTAGTAACAGGCAGGGAATAAGTCTGTCGCATCGCCTGCCAAGAGTTGAGCAATGATCATTCCACTGGTCGATAAGCAGTCGGACATGATCTGTGAGCCCGATATCCCACGCTCATTCAGATGATTTACGGTCGATGAACGCGCAATCGGGACCAAACGATCTTGGTTGCGAGAGTTCCACAAAGGTGAGTGATCGATCGATCTTTGAGCTTCTCTGCCTTGGAAAATTCAAGAGTGGCATTAAGCTTCCATGCGATCGGCTGTTGTACGAGGTCCTCCACGTCCGCTTGCGAACCAGACAACGCCTTCTGATGTCAGGCAGGAAATTTCCACGGAGTCCAGTGTGAGCGAAACAAACGTGAGCGAATCAGTATCGTCACCACAAATGGATCTGAACGATCCACAGGATTCAGCCGAGCCAACATCGAACGTCATCGATAACGATCATTCTCGGTCATCAGAGGTGACCGCGTTCACCATCCTGATGGCCTTGAGTGTCTCGCATCTCCTGAACGACACCGTTCAATCACTGATCGCCGCCGTCTATCCAGTCCTCAAAGATTCCTATGCCCTCAACTACACTCAGATCGGGTTGATCACACTCGCATTTCAATGTACTGCTTCGCTTTTGCAACCAATTGTCGGACTGTACACAGACCGTCGCCCGCTCCCTTTCATCCTGGCCTTAGGAATGGGGATTACGCTGTGTGGCCTGCTGATGCTTTCGGTCGCCAGTAATTTTCCGCTCATCCTTATTTCAGCAGCCCTTGTTGGCATCGGTTCAGCAGTTTTTCATCCGGAAGCCTCCCGCGTTGCACGCTTGGCATCGGGCGGTCGTCACGGCTTCGCCCAGTCCCTCTTTCAGGTCGGCGGGAATGCAGGCTCAGCGATTGGTCCCTTGTTGGCCGCCTTCATCGTCGTGCCCTGGGGACAGAAGAGTCTGGCGTTCTTTTCAGTGACAGCAGTCGCTGCGATTCTCATCCTTCTCCGCGTCGGAGCCTGGTATCGAGCTCATTTGGCGGAGCGGGTTTCAAAACCTGTTCGCGCCGTTTCCTCGCCGGTCTCGACGACGAAAGCAGTGATGGCAATCGCTGTGCTGCTCTGCCTGATCTTTTCAAAATTCTTTTACCAGACGAGCCTGACAAGCTATTACACCTTGTACCTGATTGAAACATTCGACATCTCTGTTCAGTCAGCTCAAATCCGATTGTTTGTCTTCCTGGGAGCCGTCGCCGTCGGAACATTCCTGGGAGGCCCCATCGGCGACCGTATCGGCTTCAAGGCCGTCATCTGGGTCTCGATCCTGGGTGTCCTGCCATTCACACTGATCCTGCCGTATGCAGACCTCTTCTGGACGACAATGCTGACCATCCCGATCGGCCTGATCCTGGCCTCGGCTTTTTCAGCCATCGTCGTTTATGCCCAGGAATTGCTCCCCAGCCGCGTCGGCATGGTCGCAGGCTTATTCTTCGGCTTCGCATTCGGGATGGGTGGCATCGGCGCCGCCGTTCTGGGCTGGCTCGCCGACCAGACGAGTATCAGTTACGTCTATCAACTGTGTTCATTCTTGCCTCTCATTGGCCTGTTGACGATTCTGTTGCCAAACCTGCATCCCAAGTCCTGAAGATTATGTTTCGTCTCTGTAAGGTTTGGATCACTTTTTCGACTCTACTTCGTTACGACTTCGACACAGAAGCTGAGGAAGAGACGGAAAGAAACATAGTGGTTGAACTTTCAATTCTTGAACTGGGACGAGTTAAGCAAGGGTCGGATCGCCGTGCTGCCCTCGACGATGCGAGAACCCTCGCTCAAAACGCAGAGAACTGGGGCTACAAACGCTTGTGGGTCGCTGAGCATCACAACATGCCCCCAGTGACCACAGCGG
>SXPC01000269.1 GCA_005778225.1 Planctomyces sp.
CTGACGAATAAGCAGATGGCCGAAGGGCTCGGATTGACGGTCCGCGCGATTGAAGATCGTCGCTCCCGGCTGATGCGAAAGCTCGAAGTCAACACCTTGATCGAGCTGCTTGATATGGTCAACAGCGCAGGGGGCTTCCGGCTCGACAGCCCTGCCCCACCCCCGGTTCCACGCGTCGAAATGCGATCAGCTGCTGCAGCCGTTAGCGATTGATGATCTCGTAATTGACCAGTTCGCGATTCTCAATCATCTCGCCGGCGATCTGGCCGAACTTCGCGAGGTAAGGGGCCTTCTGGTGGATGGCCAGGGCTTCTGGCGATTCGTAGACTTCGTACAGGAAAATGATCTGATCGTTCTGCGGATCACGACAGACATCAAACTGCTTGCAACCCGGCTCATTGGTCAACGTATTGTTCGCATGGATCTTGATCGCAGCACGAAAATCTTCGATGTACTGAGACTTCACCACAAATTTCACAACAACAGCAATCATGCTTGTCTCCATGTAATTTTCTTAGCCCCCGAGGGGAGCATAGTACTGTCCCTTCTCCCTTGAGGGGAGCGGTTTTAAGTTCCTTCTCCTTTGAGGGGAGAAGGTGCCCGAAGGGGGATGAGGGGGAGCGATAGGCATCGACCGACTCACATAGCCTCAACAGTGTAAGACGATTCTTACTTCTTCGGCGTCTCGATCGGATACCCGGCGTCTTTCCAGCCACGGAAGCCGCCATCAACGGAGATGACGTTGGTGTATCCCATCTTCTGCAGGTTGTCAGCCGCCAACGCTGAGCGATAACCGCCGCCGCAGTAGAGATAGAGGGGCTGCGTGGTGTCAGGATACTTCGTCTCGATATCCCGTTCGATGATGCCCTTGCCGAGATGGACTGCACCGGGGATATGGCCTGCTGCGAATTCGTGATCTTCCCGGACGTCAATCAGCGTCAACGGCTGCGACTTGTCCATCATGACCTTGATATCGGGGATCGTGCATTCTGTGATTCGAGACCGAGCGTCAGTGACGATCGCCAGAAATCCGGGGGTATGTTTCATGGTGGTTGATCCAGTGGATTGAAGTGCCGAGGGGCGAGCCAGGCTTCGCCGATTCGCTGACATCAGGTTATCAAGACGGCATGACTCTGCCAACAAGTGGCAAGGAGAAGGCGATCCGGAAGGTCAAACAACAAATACAAACCACGGATGAACGCTGATCGACACGGATTGGGAGTGGAGACTCCAATTCGATGACTTCTGTGTTTATCCGTGGTTCCTGTTCCTCACTGCGATCTCAGTGCTTGAACATCTTTGGCTTTCATTCATTCATCTGTCATCTTGCCAGAAACGCGAGGACATCCTGATTGAATTCGTTGGGCTTCTCCATTGGAGAAAGGTGACCTGAGTTTTTTATTACAACAAACTTCGCATGCGGTATCACCTTGGCCATCATTTCCATCTCGGTCATCGGAATCAGAGTATCCTTATCCCCAGCGATGATCAGCGCGGGGACGGCGATGTCTGGCAGAAAGGAAACGAAATTCGCACGTTGAGCCATTCCCAGGGAAGCCGCGGCGATTGAGGGCCCAGGTTGATCTGCGATCATGGACGAAAGTTGCTCCATGACTTCAATATTGTTCTGCTGAGTATCTGGCGACGTCAACTTCACTGGCATGTCTCTGGCGAGGTCCTCTGCTCCCTTGCGACGTGCGTTGTCGGCTGTTTTCTTACGGTTTTCGATGGCTTCGGGGGTATCAGACGTCGCTTTGGTGTGGCAGAAGATCAGGCTGTTGACCAGAGACGGGTGTCGTTTCCAGAACTCCAGAGCGATGTAGCCTCCCATCGAGAGCCCGCAGACAGTCACCGCTTCATTGATCTCAAGAGACTCCAGCAAATCCGACAGAAAGTCTGCATAGTTGGCTGGTGTCATGACGGAATTGGGAAGTTCACTTTCCCCGAATCCTGGCAGGTCAGGCGAGATGACTTTTGCAGCGGCTCCCAGGGGTTCGAGTTGCTTCGACCACATGCGGGCATCCATCGGAAAACCATGGACCAGAAGTAACGGTCGCCCTTCTCCGATGATATCGACAGCGACTCTTTTTCCGTGCACAGAGATAGTTTTCGTGGCCATGGCGGGGACTCCTTTGGTGGTAACTCTCGTTGGTGAGTGTCTCAGAATACCAGTTGCCGTCTACCGTGGTCACGCTTTCCCAAGAGAAAACAGACGTCTCATCAACAACTATGGATTATTTGTGCACGCCTTTGACTAGCGTAAAAAAACGACACCTTTCTGTAATCTATGTGTCGATAGTCGTCGTAAGTTACGTCTTACGACACGGAATTCAGCAATCGTGATTGATCTGTGTTTCAGATTTGAAACATGGCAACTGCTTTTAGCTGGAAATCCTCGCAAGGTGCGTATATTATGGGCACACAAGCGCTCACCACGATGAAGAACAACGACCAAGACGACATCATGAATCGAATGATCGGTCGCTGCCCTGCGATGCAGGAGGTTTACGCACTCACACAGAAGGCTGCGAGCACGTCTGCTACAGTCCTGCTCATGGGAGAGACGGGGACAGGCAAAGAGCTCATCGCGAGAGCCATTCACGAGCTAAGTCCCCGCGCCACAGGCCCTTACGTCCGCGTCAACTGTGGAGCGCTGAGTGAATCGCTGCTGGAAAGTGAGCTCTTCGGGCACGTCAAAGGGGCGTTTACCAATGCCTTGGAAAACCGCACAGGACGCTTCGACGCTGCTCACGGCGGTACGATCTTCCTCGATGAGATCAACTCCATGAGCTACAAGCTGCAGGTTAAACTGCTGCGAGTACTTCAAGAACAGGAGTTTGAACGGGTTGGAGAAAGCCGAACGATCCGTGTCGACTGCCGCATTGTGGCTGCGACGAACCGAGATCTGCTCGATGAGGTAGAAGAAGGGCGTTTTCGGGAAGACCTTTATTACCGTCTGAACGTCATTCCGGTGGAACTGCCTCCACTTCGGGCACGTGGCGACGATATCAAACTGCTCGCCAAGCACTTTGCATCGAAATTCGCTGAGGAAAACAATAAGTCAGGCCTGAGTATCACAGACTCGTTCCTGGATGCCCTTGAAGATTATTCCTGGCCAGGAAACGTGCGCGAGCTCGAGAACTACATCGAACGAGCCATCATTCTGTCGCAGGGCTCTTCGCTGACAGTCGATGACCTACCGAAGCATGTCCGAGGTCTGGCCCCTGTTCGCTCAGCCAAGCGCAGCGACAAGTCAATTGACATGCTTTGCCAAGAACTGGTCTCGCAAGGACTCTCTGAACTCGAGCCCAAAGCGAACAACGCTCACCAGAAGATTGTCTCGCTGCTGGAAAAGGAACTCATTTTCCAGATGCTGCGTCTCTGCCAGGGAACGCAGACCAAAACCGCGATTCGTCTAGGGATCAACCGCAATACGCTGCATAAGAAGATCGAAGAGTATGGGCTGGCGGAAGAAGCCCGCGGGTAAGAAACTCGATATTTTCGCAACGACAGGGCGCCTCGGACCAGAACTCGAACGACAAGCAACGAC